>CAZCRQ010000130.1:0-7872 GCA_964501095.1 uncultured bacterium
GATCTTTATTTTCCGTCAGCCGAGGACGGCTGACGGCACTAATAATATCTCAAAATGCAAATGGCTCCGCGGCTCCGAGGAGAGCCCGATGATTTTCGTAATTATTAGGCAAGCCAATCGATATTCTCTCCGTCGGATTTAATCAGTTTTTGACGATTCCTGATGAGATAGCGGAATTTCTCGTGCGGCATCGGTGACGGCGCCGATTTTTACCGCATAACTGCTGCGGTGGGCAATATCTTCATCTGTGACCAGATGTACATCGAGCAAACAATCGGTTCGATAGCCGGTTCTTAAATAGTTCATCTCGCTTAAGCATTTCCCCCAGCCATCGAGCCATTCCAGCAGCCGTTCTTTCTGTTCTTCGGAACCATTAAAATGCAGCAGGAGATCGATATCGCTTCCGGGACCGGCGGCTCCGTTTTTGGTGCTGCCGAAAACATAAAACGCTTTGACTCCATATCGCTGCGGATCCAACTGTGAAGCAATACGTTCCGCCATTCTCAGACGCCACCGCCAATGATCGTCAGAATATTTGACTCCGGGACGTTTTGTTTGAGGAGCTGGAGTTTCCTGGATACCCCCAGGCTGGCTGAGCACCCCGACAGCTTCATCCAAATCCGCATTCATAAACACTTGTAAAACTTTACCGCCTGTCACTTCGGGAACATCGATCACACGTAAAACATCCGCCAGGGCGGCATATTCGGGCAACACCTCGGCTAAGATGTTACGGGAAGTGAGGAGAAATTCTTCATTGAACAAAATGCCCTCATCATCGGGATACAACGGCAGGTAACGGATTCCCGATTCTACCAGATCTTGGAAAAAATGTGTGCCAAAGGAGAGATCGGGCAGGTAATTTCCTTTTTTCCGGGCGATTTCGATCAGCATGGCGGTGAAACTGATATCGGCATAGGAGACATTCACGCCCAACTTTATATCTCCGCGGCTGCCCCAGCGACCCGGTCCCATTAGGATAAATTGATGTTTTGGCAGGAGGAGATTCAATTTCCCGACCGCCCTGCCGACCGCGAGGAGTTGATCGCGTTGCTCCAATTCACCATATCGTTGCGGATCGACATAGACAACATGCGTGATATCCGGGATTTTTCCGTTGGAGATATAGCGGTTGGCAGTGAAAAGGATCGCTTTCTCGGGAATGTCCTTGGGAATCGGCTGCGGGGTGACCTCCTGGGAATAGCTCTGCGGACGACATTGCAACAGGTAAAAATGTTTACCATCTGAGGCGAATTCAATATCTACAGGTGAGTTCAAGGCAGTCTGCAAAGTCTTCAGGATCGCTCCCATCTGATTGATGAATGAGGTATTTTCAATCAATCCCTCAAAGGTGACAACAAGATCATCCTTCTCGAAATCTGTGTTGAACAGATTAATTTTCTGGATCGTACTATCACGGATTACCGATACAAGATGTTCAACTCCGGGCAACTCGTGACCATGGGCGCTCAAGAACTCCTTCAGTTCAACAGTTTCAAAACGGTTGGTTTCCAGGTTGATCACGTCCAATTTATTTGGCGAATAACGTATGGTTTCATCGATGGAGACATTGACACGTAATCCGGGATGTCCGGGAGCCACCAAAGTGGGGTAATCGTCACTTAAACGATCAACCGCACGTGTTCCCAATCCTGGCACTAGACGTATCAGCCCATCCTCACGTTTTATCCGCGACGACCAGCGGAATTCATTGTTGGAAAATGCCACACCGGCAAAAGTGGGGAGAAAATACTTGCCAACATGCGAACCGACGACCTCCTGGATCAGCACCCCCATCTGCTCATGGAAATCGAGGAGATCGCGATCCGCCCGGTATTCGATGGGATCCGCGCCAAAGGTGGAGGAATATACTTCCGCAATCGCATCCATCAAGGACTCCAGACGCTCCTGTTTTGTCCCCTGGTTGGCGAGAAAGAGGCTCAGATATTTACCGGAAAAAGCCGAGCCGAGGCGATCCTCAAGCAGGCTCGAGCTGCGAACAATGAGCGGCGCGACGCCGAAATCATCCAACGCCATCGACAACCCTTTCACCATTTCCGGAGTGAAGCGGGAGTTCTTGAACACCTGGATGATATGAGGATATTCCTGGCGAACCTGACCGATCTCCTTGTATTTCTGCTCGATCACCTCCTCAAGATTGTTCAGGCTCATGAAATTGTGCATTCCATCGGAAGTAATGTACCATGTTTTGGGAATTCTAATATCTTTCAGGACGGGGAGTTCTTTCTCCCTTTTTCTCAAGATCAGTGAGGCGATAAACAATCCCGCTCCTTTACCTCCCAGTTTCCCATGACTACCCTGGGGATAGATCATCCGGGGGATCAACTCCGCGAAATCGTCAATCTCGACATAATCCTTGGCGATCTTAATGAATTCAAGCTGGTCGGAGAGAAAACGTCGCACCAGAGAAACTCGAATTCCTTTATGAACCGAGGCGGCGAGCTGCTGGTTATGCTGAGCCTGGTGGGTGAATCTTTGGATGGCATCGGCGATGTCGCCCAGCGAACTTTCAAGATTGATCACGGTTCGGATCATGTAGCTTGATTTATCCTCCTGCATCCAGCGTTGTACACAATCAAGGATCTCCTCATCGGGAATATGATGGTTTGCGACTTCAAATATCTGTCTGCTTAGATTCATCAGGTTATCGATATTTTTTCTCTGCACTGGACGATTGCCGCCGCCACTTAACTCCTCGCTATCCGCTCTTATGTCCGAGCTTAATTGCTGCAGGATCTGCTCCGCTTCTCTCACCCCATTCCAGCTCAGGTAATTCATCATCTTGCGAGAAATACGAAGGAATAGGTCCTTATCTGTCCGTCGCACCAGATCTACTATTATCCGCCACTCGGACAACCGCTTGGACACAGGGGATTCTTTTACTGTTTCCAAATGAGTCACAATTTGCTTCATCTGCTGATGCAGGATGAAGAGTCCCAGACGATCCGCGATGGTGTTGATGAGCTTGGTCTCCTCCTTTAAAAATGGACCCTCATACGCTTTGGGCATTTTGGTTTTATAGGAGACACGAATTTCTCCGACCGCCTGGCTGTTGACCTTGATCTCGGCGACTTGCACCCAGGGGGTTTCAACATATCCCGGAAGAATATAATGGTTGCCTTCCAGAGAAATTTTCGCCTGGCATTGTTCGGGATATTGCCAACCGGAGGGAATCGCTCTTAAAACATTATCTAATACCGTCTCCAGGTCTGCATTGGAATCATTCAAGACCTCCTCGATCTGGTAAAGGCAGTTCAATTCCTTCGCTCGTTCCTGGAGGGTATTGAGGATAGCATTGATCTGAACTTCAGGATTATCCATGATGAATCACCCCTTTCCCGCTTCGACCATCGACTTTCACCTGAAGGGGTTGGGACAGACGAACATGACGAACCAGGTGAGTTTCCTCGATCACCGTTTGTTGTTCTAACCAATCCCAACCGATTTTGAAGTTACTGTTATGATGAACAAAAAAGTAGCTGACCTGAAAGCTCGTCAGGTTATGGAAGAAATGAGATCCCTGGCTGAAATCGACATTCATCGTCGGAAGAGTCGCTTCCACCATGACTTTTGCACCGGAGATCTGGCTCCAGTTGACTGGAATGCCCAACCAGGGATCGGAACTTCCCCAGCGCCCGAGGCCGATTAGTAAATAATGCCTTCCCTCTCTCCGCAATTTCCCGTTGAAGTGTTCCAGTTCCTGGGCGATTGATGGAGTAAACTTCGCCTCGAAGTTATCCGGACGGACAAAGACTATGTCGTGAATGTCATGAGATTCGCCGTTGCCGAGGGTTGAAGTGGAAGCAACCAGGGTGTTCGGATGATGCAAATCGGACTCCGAAACCTCGACTTGTTCGCTGGAAACGACCATGGGACGCACCTGGAGAAATCCAAAACGGGCGGGTGAGCAACTCTTTGGATCTATTGTCATGGCGAACTCGATTTCCACTTCGTAATTCAACGCTTCTTCACAGAGATCGAGCAGAGCTTTAATCAGACTATTCAGAGGAATTTGATTGAGTACCAGGAGCGGGGCAAAAGTCAGCACACGCGCTCCATCGGCTCCAATCCCTGGTGAGAGTCTGTCCGATTGGATCGAATAAGTGGAAGCCAGGTATTTCAGAGTCCCATCCTTCTCTGCTTCATCCAGTTTCTCCTTGACCATGTATTCGGTCTCTTTGATCGGGTCGTACTGGGGGATATTTCCCATATTCACCGCCCAGAAATCCAATTGGCTCAGCTTCAACAATTCGGAGATTTTGCTGACCGGTGGATTGACCTTGGGCAGGGCGGGCGAAAAGCTCCAGCAGATCCCGCCATCGACAATAGTCTTTCCTAAACCGAGCGCCAGACTCACCACGCCCTGCTCCGGCTTCGCCCTGCCTACCGGATAAAAATTGAAGGAACGAGCCACTCCGCTGATTTCCGGGTAAAAACGATCCAGATGACGTGATCCGACTACTTCCTGGATGATCACCGCCATCTTTTCTTCCTCGATGCTGTGATCGGTCGTGGCGATGTAACCTTTGGCTTCTTTGAAGAAGGTGGATGCCCAGACAAATTTGATTGCTTCGATCAATTTGCGAAAACGAATGTCCGTCTCGAAATGGTTGTTAGAGATCATTTTCGTCGCATAAACTCCGGCGAACGGTTTGAACATGGCATCCTCGAGCAGGCTTGAGGAGCGAACTGCTAATGGTGTTCGGACTTCAGCAATCAACGCTCGAATATCGCCGATGTATTCCGCCGGGAAATCCGCTCGCTGAAAGGCATGTGCAATCCGATCATCCGATTCATCCGACAAAGCGATCGTGTACAACTGATTTCGCTTCATGAAAGCATCGAAAAGCGAGGTTGTCAGGATAGTCGAAGTGGGGATATTGACAGTAATCCCAGGAAATTGCCGGTGGTTGAATCGTTCGGCGAGAATATCATGGATAAATGCCAATCCTCCCGCCTTGCCGCCCAATTTGCCCGAACCGATAAAGGTGAAGGCATGACCCGACCCGAAAAAATCGCGGTTGAAATGAATTCGCGTTTTACTTCTGTTGCGAGAATTCTTTAAACCCATTTTCCTCTCTGCCTAAATGACGATGTGGTCAAAAGTTACAGGAAGTTGCGTCAGCCGCCCTCAGCTAAAACCTAATTTCATGTTCTTTCACTTAAAGAACAAGAACCGACAGCCGGTTAAACAGGCTGTCCGAGAATAGTGAGGGGTAGCGTAAGCCTCCGTGCTTGCGAGAGTGGTGAGGGGTAGCGTAAGCCTCCGTGCTTGCGTTTCGGAATCCTCGATTGCTTGTGTGAATACCGGCAATTTCACGGCGATCCGGTCAAATCAGGGTCATCTACACCTATACCAAAAAACACCAAAGAAACAAAGGCGCAAAGATGACATACTTGATGTTCTTTGCGCCTTTGCGTCTGTGCGGTAAATTATTTTAACTGTTTCACCCTCCCAAGGCGGCGAGGACGGCGAAAAAGACCCCGGTCAGCGATTCCCCGGCGATAAATCCGCTGGCGACAGGAATGGTGAAGGTTTCATTGGTTTTCGGCGCGGCTTTGGATAGTATTAAAGCGATCATGGCGCCGAGGAACATGCTCAAGCCATACAACGCCGGGACGATCATGGCGATCCCCATGGCGGTCGCCGAAGGCAGGAATTTCCGTGATTTCGGATAGAGGCGTTCGAGAATCACAATGAGTATCCCGCAGAGGCAGCCGATGATTAAAGCGATCACGGCGCTTTTCGGCAGCATTCCGATTCCTTGGCTAAGAAGTTTCGCCACCCCCGCCCAGACAATGGCAGCAGGTGCGGGAAGCTCGGTGGTTCCGACGGCGCTGGGATTCGGCACCAGGATGAAGAAGACCGGAATGACCAGGATGGCGAAGAGAATGCCAATAAATTGGGCAAAGAATTGGCTACGTGCCCGGGCGCCGACAATATGCCCGACTTTCAGCATGTTGATCATATCGGCGGAAGAGGTTGCGGCTCCAGCGGTCATGCAGGCGGTCATCAGGTTGGTCTTTATATTCCCCGGATCGAGTGCGCCGTAGGTCAACTGCGTAACCTTGCCCATCGCCCCGATCGGGTTGATGCCGGTCTCACCCGCCGCCCGCACCGCCACTACCGCTAAAAAGAAACTCATGATCACCGCAATTATCCCCATCCAGATCGCAATTCCGAACAGCCATTTCATCACGATGATGGCGATGATCCCGAAGATGACAAACCCGATCATGAACCAGCTCATCGGTATTTCGATATGCTCGACCGGATCCGAAGTCATTGTCGGCTTGTCTTTGCCGAGACTTTTAAAGACGCCGGAGAAGGCGCGGATGATTGTTTTCCATTGCAAAGCGAACGCCAGCAAGCCCGCCATCACCATCATCCCTACCCCGGGCCACATTGTCCAGGCGACAATGCTGCTGAATCCGCCGACCGGCACAAACGCTTCCAGCCGATGTTCACCCTCCGGGATGGCAAAACCAAGTTTTCTCGCGATGCCGGTAGTGTCGTTTTCCAATAGCGTCAGACGCGATTCCCAGTAGATATTCCGATGCGCCCGGGCATAGAGATAGGCACGTTTCTCGATGATCGGACGTTTCATCTCAAAGGGGAGAAACGCGACCGGACGATGCATTTCTTCACCGACCGGCTTGCCAAGCATGGTATCAGCGAATAGGATTGTCGGCGCCAGAGTGTTATTTTCATTTGGCATGTTCAGATCAGCCAGCAAGTCCGCGCGAGTCATATAAATTGTGGTATCCTGCCAAATTTTATGCAATGTTTGCTGTTCATAACCGGCGTCGATCTCGGGCTTGACATTGGCTTCCTCGATCTGAAAGGTGAGGTTGCCGCCGGCGGGAACGATAAAAGGAAACTGCAGTTCGACCTGGCTCTGAATGGTCGGAGCGCGGTGCTTGATGTCTCTCTGATTGATCATCACCGGTCCCAGCACGACAAAACTGGCGACCAATCCAGCGAGCATGGAAACGCCGACACGTGTGCCGATAATCGCCCCAATGCCGATGAAGATCCAGGAGGTCTCAAACATCAGGGTCAATTTGGGGAAACCGATACCGCCGATCTTTGCCCCACTGAGGGTCAATGAGGAACGCAGAATATTCAATTCCACCAGCACTTTGGTGACAATGCCGATGATCCCGGCGATCGCCAGGGAGGTCGCCTTGGTCATCGCTTCCGAGCCCTTGGAGTAGATGCTGCTGAGAAATTCCGCCACCGAGACCGAATAGGGGAATTTCAACTCGCCGGAATTGACAAGCTGCCGTTTGATCGGAATCGCCACCATCAATCCGAGGAGAAGAATGGCGGTGAGGAAAATCCCCAACTGCCACCAGGTGAAGCGAAAACTCGGATCGAGCATCCACATCGCGGGAATCGCTGATACTAATCCGGCAGAGACAATATAACTCGGCGCTAGTCCGGAAGTGATGACAATGTTGTTTTCCATCATGTTGAAGGGACGACGTGTCAGCCTGATCGATTCCATCCCCTTCCAGAAGGCGAATCCCAGCATACAGGCGGTAAATTCCACCCCAATGCCCCAGCCGGATTTCAGCCCAACATACAAATTCGATAACGCCATCAACCACCCGAGAAGCAATCCGGTCAGCAAGGAACGTACGGTGAGCTGAGGGATATCCCCTTTAAATACTTCATTCAGCCACTTCTGATCCTTCTGCTCCTGGGTAAGCTCCTCAGCCTGTGTTTTTACCTCTTTTTCGTTCATGGTTTGTCCGCCATTTATAACTAATTAATGTAATATATTCTCCGAGTATTAATCTGGAATTGTAATGTTTCGATAATTATTGTCATCTACATTATGTGCA
>CAZCRQ010000131.1:0-3464 GCA_964501095.1 uncultured bacterium
ACCAAGGGGAGCGAGTAACTCCTTCAAGAAGTGTTTCAAACGACGCCGAAATTGCCTAAGTTCTCGTTTGTCCATACCTCGAAAGATAAAGCGTTTCAAGGAAAAACGCAAGAGACACTTAACAAGATCGTAATAGTAGGGTAGCGTAAGCCTCCGTGCTTGCGTTATACAGCGTGGGTGCCCTGCACTACCCCGCGAAAGCGGGAATCCAGAAAAAACAAGTAATTATAAACTGTGCCATTTTTATATGAAAATTCGGGATTTTCCTAACATATTGAAATTCCTGGATTCCCGCTTTCGCAGGAATGACACCTCGGGTGGATTCTCGGGAGACCCACGGACATTCTCGGACAGCCTGTTTTGTGGGAATGACATCCTGATAATTATCCTTATTACAAGTTTGTGCTTTCAAGGCTGCCTCACATTACGCCAACCAGAGAAGAGCGATCACGAGCCGCTGCAATCCCTAATCCATGCACAATTGCAAGATTCCACCCGCATCGATTCATTACAGGCGGATACAATTTTAACCACCCAACCACCCTATCTGGCAATGCCTACTGATTCCCGGCAGCCGGCATTGAAGTCGCAAAAAGGAGATGCCCTTCCCACAAGTATTACTCAAACGCCCACAGATACCCCGGATAAACGTCTCTCCGAGGCAATCATCGACACTTCCCAAACCGACACTACTGTTCAGGTAAAAAAAACAGAATCCACACTTGACACCACGATCTCCTACTCCGCTGAGGAGATCCAATTCGATGTCCCCGGCAGAAAGACCTATCTCTTAGGCAAGGCAAAGATCAACTACAAAACGATGAACCTGGAAGCAGATCGAATCACTGTGGATTGGAAGAAAGATCTGATGACCGCCGTTGGAACTCAGGACACGGTATGGACAGATACCTCAAAAACCGAGATCGACACGATCAAAGTGCGGGGGCTTCCCACTTTTAAAGAAGATCAACAGGTGATGTATGGCGATTTGATCCGTGTCAACATAAAAAACAAGCAAGGTTACGTGATCAAGGGACGCACCAAATATGGCGAGGGGCATTATTTGGGCAGTGAACTTCAGAAAGTCAGCGACAAGGTGATGTATGTGCATAACGGACGGTTCACATCATGCGATCTTGCAGAACCGCATTATGCCTTCACCGGCGAAAAGATGAAGATGATCGTAGGGGACAAGGTTGTCGGCAAGCCGGTAGTGTTACGTTTTGGCGACGTGCCCGTGTTTGCCTTGCCCTTTGGTGTTTTTTCCACCAAACGGGGACGTCGCAGCGGAATGATTGTGCCGACCTACGGGGATAACTCTTACCAGGGCAGGCATTTTCGCAACCTGGGATACTATTATGCGGAGTCGGAGTATTGGGATGCACGTGTCACGATGGATTTTTATGAGAAACTGGGTATTTTGGCGCGAGCGGATGCTGCTTACAGCCGGCGGTATCGTTTCAATGGCGGGGCGTCCGGCTCCTGGGTAAACCAGGCATCCACAGGAGGCGGACGCAAACAGCGGTGGGATCTGCGTCTACGCCACAATCATGACCTCGATCCAACCATGAAGCTACGGGTTGATGGCACATTTGTTTCGGACGGCAGCTACTATTCCGATGTCTCGACCAATGTCTCCCAGCGTCTCGACCAGAAAATCCGCTCCAACGCCACCTTGACCAAAAACTGGGAAGGCACACGCTCCTCGATGTCGATCAACCTCTCACACGATCAAAATCTGATCACCGATGAAAATAGCCAGACCCTTCCAAGTCTGAGTTACCGTCTCGCCTCGGCTCCCCTCTTCCCCAGCCGGGAAAAACGAAAAGCGGCCCAGAAAAATCTGGTCTATACCTTACCGGAGCCGCGGCTGGATAAATTAAAATTAGAAAAACAAGAACCTGAGGAACGGTGGTACAACCAGATCACTTACAGTTACAGCTCTCGTTTGGAAAACCAACGTGAAGAAAAGTTGGAAGATGATGTATTTGTTGAGAATTATAGGAATGGCATCCAGCATAGCCTCAATTTCAACGCCCCGCAGAATGTGGCAAAGTATATAAACCTCACCCCAACGCTGAGCTATAACGAGGATTGGTTTAGTGAACGACGATTCTGGTATTATGACGCCAACGGAAATCTGAAAAGCCGTCAGGAACGCGGATTCTTTCAACGGCGCACCTTCTCCACTTCACTCACTTCCAATACCAAGTTCTACGGGTACTTCAATCTCAATTTAGGCTCAATTAGGACTATACGTCATGTTGTCACTCCCTCGCTGCAATTCAGTTATCGTCCAGATTTTGGAGTTCCAATGTGGGGAAGCTATCAGCAGGTGGATCATCGAGTGAGAGTAGATGATCATTGGGAATTGCAGAAATCCACGCGCAAAGATCGTTATGAAGGCAGCATTTTCGGCGGTTCCAGCCGGGGGAAGATGATGAGTATGGGCATCAGCCTCGGCAATCTGTTTCAGATGAAACGTGTGACCTTGAACGAAAAAGGCGAGGAGAAAGAAGAAAAGACAGAACTTTTTACCTATAATACATCGACCAGTTATAATTTCGTCGCTGACAGTCTGAAATTTTCGCCCTTGACTTCCAGTTTCCGCGCCAGCCCGATTCGTAGCTCGAATAAGATCGGTCTACTTGAGTCTCTTTCGATCGATATCTCCACCCGTCACAGCTTTTACCAATTTAAATATGATAAGAACACGGGTATTGGGCGTGAAGTGGATCGTTTTTACTGGGAGGAGTCCGGGCATGGATTGAACCTGTTGCGTATGACCAGTTTCTCCACAACCTCATCATTCAGCCTCAGCGGGCAGAGTCCCTTCGCACCGAGAATTGAAAAAGCGAAGAACGAACGTGAGACAGAGTTAGAGACAGGAGAGGAGATAGAGAACCTGGGGGAAGAATTTGACGCCCGTTTTGAAGATCCCTCACTGGGACGCGGCATTCGACGCGGCGGTTCCCCCTGGAAGCTCTCTGGCTCCATCCGCTACAATCTAAACCTGAACAATCCCCGTCGACCTCTCGAAACCCTGATATTAAACAACACAGTCTCGCTCAATTTGACCAAAAAATGGTCGTTTACCTACTCAACCGGCTTCAATCTAAAAACCCGGGAAGTGATTTCCTCCAACCTGTCCGTAGTCCGTGATCTTCATTGCTGGGAAGGACGTTTCACCTGGAGTCCGATGGGTTTGTGTCAAGGTTTTTACCTGCGATTGGGGATAAAAACCGCTCAATTACGCGATGTTCAGCTTGAGCAGAGACGTGGCAGCACCAGCTCCGGATTAGGAAGCCTCGGTTTTTAAATCTAACAGGGATTATATCTAACAGGGATTATATCTAACAGGGATTATATCTAACAGGGATTATCAGGATAGACAGGATAGAAGCAGCAAGTAGCACGGGCGTCCCGCCCGCGGCATGGGCGTCTCTCCCGTGTCATAGGCGAGA
>CAZCRQ010000131.1:3564-7861 GCA_964501095.1 uncultured bacterium
CGGCATGGGCGTCTCTCCCGTGTCATAGGCGAGACAATTTTATCATGGGCGAGACAATTTTATCATGGGCGAGACGCCCATGCTACGATTGTAGCACGGGCGTCCCGCCCGCGGCATGGGCGTCTCTCCCGTGTCATAGGCGAGACAATTTTATCATGGGCGAGACGCCCATGCTACTTATTGCTACGAAAAATGGCATTTATATAACAAAGTCGTAATACTATAGAGTTATTCCGCGTATCCAGAGAATCCCACCAACAATTCTTCCATCGCTTTATGCGCCGCCTCCAAATCGACAGAATAAATTCTCATATCATGATAACGATCATAAATATCTTTAACATGGTGTTTTAAAGTGGCTTCACGGCGGAATCCAATGTTCTTGATCAGGTTGATCGCTGCTTGTTGTGAAGGCAGCAGATTGGCATAGACTTTCTCAATGTTGTGCGTGCGTGCAAAGGGAATAATTTCATCGAAAAGCACAGTTGCGATGCCATAACGACGATATTTGGGGTGCGTCACAATCCGGGCTTCAGCGGTATGATTCATCCAACGGGCATAACCACGGTGCAGGGAGATCGAACCTACCACGATATCTCCCACCCAAGCGGTAAGGCGATGAACAAATTCATCTTCGAGGTCGCGTCGCACTTGTTCGGCGAATTTGGGATCCAACACATTTCGTCGCAGCATCGCTCGCTCACCTTCACTCAAGGCGCGGTACATCTCGATAAGTTTCGGTATGGTGTCTGCCGTCAACAGTTTTATTTCGATCATAATGTTATTTCGGCATTGTACGCTGTGTGGATATTTTACATCCATAGTTCCTCCTTTAAAAATCCCCACCCAAGGAAAAATAATATCTTGGTTTTGAGACATTATCCCAGGTGTTTTCCCATGCCATATCCCATTTAAGAAGAAAAATTCCCAAGTCGACACGAACTCCCCATCCATAGCCGGTGGCGAGGTCATCGAAAGTCTTTTTCCCTTGTAGATTTTTTTCCAGCAGACGAAAGAAGTCATTATCCCAAGCGGCTCCGACATCCCAGAAGAGCGCTCCCCGGATGTTATAGAAGAAAAGTGGCAGGGGCCAACCGAAGAGCATTTGACGAATCAGCGGATAACGAAATTCAACATTTGTCATAACAAAGCGGTTTCCCTCTTTTTCATAATAATCACTTCCGCGTAACGGCATGACAAAGGAGCTAAAATAAATTTCTTCGATTTTATCAGCACGTATGCCGGTGGTGCCATTACTTGGTGCAAAATGTCGGTTGATCCAATTGCCAACTCCGCCGAGGAAGAAGCGCTGTGGTGTTTTTCCCCAACTGGCGCCAGCGGCAAGGCGTAACGCAAAACTGTAATCACGTGAAAAATGATAATACTGACGTCCATCAAAAGTGAGTGTCTTGAAATCGATGCCCCATTTGTTCTTCGGATTCTGCTTGGAGTCGGATTCCAACATCGGACTCCAGGAGAAACTAAGCCTCCAGCGACGTCCATTCATCGGTCCGGTCCATCCCCAAATTGAGTTGTCCGACACATAAGCGATTCCGGGAAGCAAGAAATGACGACGTTCTTTCAAACGGTAATCGTTGACTGGTTGATGGTTTTCATCATTACCGATCCATTCATCACGGTCAATATTGACAAACGTTCCGGAAAACTCCAGACGTTTATAACGTGAGAGCGGATAACGGGCATTTAATGAAGCTCCATAATTACGATCTCTAATCCATCCGTATCCGTAATTGAAGAAATAGACATTATGGAAAATTCCTCCGCCGAAGTCGAGGCGATGAGGCAAGTAATAATAGTAAAAGGCGAAATTACTATTTTCAAAACTGTAATAGAGATCGGTATAGATCAACATCGTATGATTGCCAAGTACATCGCTGAACATGACCTGCCCCACGCCTTGCAGACCGAAGTATGTACTGTAACCTGTGGAAGCATTAACGACATCGGGGGAAAACTTCACCTTGTACTTTCTTTGTACCAGACGACCCTCTTCATTAACTAAAGGACCAACCTTGCTGCTATCCATCGCAGCTTCCATCTGGTAGCCTTCCTCAAAAGAGGGTTCAAAGACATAATGGAGATAGAGATTCTCCTCAGTTTCCCGGCTTTCTCTGCCGGTCTCATCCGGAACCAGGCGAATACCGCCTTTCGAGGGACGTTTTATCTGTGTTGTATCACTTTCCTCTGAAGAAGTCGAATCCGGTGTCGCTTTCTTAGAAGTCTCCTTCTCCAATTCAGCCGCATAAGTTGAATCGATCGAAGAGCTGTCGCTGGTTTCCACGAATCCGGCACCTAAGTATTTGATACTCTCATCTTTCAAACTGAAAAGGGAATCCTCTTCGATTACTTTGTTCGGTTTGGTTTTACTGGTATCGGCAGCGTAAGCCTCCGTGCTCGCGATCCTGTTTTGGCTATCGATCACGCCGGCAGAGACGCTTACGCTATCCCCGTGCAATTGGGTGGTTGGCACCTTTTTCCTGAAACCGGTTAAAGGCGGATTCTTCTTCCGATCAGGGGCGAAAGGATTCTTAAAAAGATAAACATCGTATCCAGCGTTATAGAAACAGGCGAAAGCGACAGTCCCCGCATTTGACCAGGAGGGCTGGAAAACACCGGTTACCACATTTGTAATCGCCCAGCTCTCGCCAGTAACGATATTCATCAGATAGAGGTTATAACAACCATTACGATCCGAGACAAAACTGATCAGTTCTTTTTGCGGTGTCCATTTCGGGGTGCGGTCTTCATAAGGATCATCGGTCAGACGTTTGATTTTGCCGGTCTCCAAGTCCGCCAGATAGAGATCGATTTGATTGTAATTGTGCCGCCAGATTTTCAGATTTTCAACAGGTTCCAGGTAATCGCCGCGATCCGAAGTGAAGAGGATTTGTTTACCTTCAGGATCCCAAGCCGGATCGAAATCGCTGAAAATGTCATCCGTCACTTTCATCAGTTTCTGAGATCCATCCAGGTAAACGACGTAGATGTCACTCTGACCATTTGCATGCGCCGCAAAAGCAATGCGTGTTCCATCGGGCGACCAGACCGGACTGAATAGACCATCCATATCGAAGGCAAACCGGTTGGTAATTTCCCCACTGCGAATGTCAAGGGTATACAAGGCATCCTGATCGCCGGATCTTGCGGCAAAGGTGATTTGACGGCTGTCTGGGGACCAGTCGATACCCGGACGCAGCCAGTGCAACTGCTCGAACAAATCATCCTTTTCCCCCTGCACCAGGCATTTCTCAATTTTTCCGGTTACCGTAGACATCAGGTAGAGACTGAAATAATCGCTCTTGTTGGAGAGGAAGACCAATTTATCCCCATCGGGCGAGAGAGCGGGGGAGTTATTGACGAAATTGTACCATTCTTCATGGTCAGTGATCATTTCCGAAAAATCGGCGGGACTCTCGAAATCGACGGAATTAGGCCATATTTCGCGTTTCAGGTAACGCTGCCAGCGTTTCGACAACTCTTCAATATCCACCCCGATGGCGATTTTCAAAGCGCGGTTGAGATCACGGCTGGTGCGCAGACGCTGCAAAATCTCCCCGACCTTTTCCCTGCCATACCTTTGATCGATGTAATAGAGAACCGATTGCCCCCCTTTATAATAGAAATAACCGCTGAGATTCTCGATGGAGGGAAGATAGTCATTTATCACCGCATCACGCATGTAGAGATCGGCTTCGTTGTCCCATCCAAAACGTGAGGTATATTCCGCCAATCCTTCGACGAACCAGGTAGGCAACGGCATACGGTAAATTCCGGTGACGATGCTGCCCATCCCCTCACCGTAAAGCATCCTAAGCATTACCGCGTGTGTCAATTCGTGATGAATGACATGGCGAAATTTTTCGTAAGAACCTTCATAAGGGATAACGACCCGGTTCTTAAGAAATTCGGTAAATCCACCGGTGGATTCATCCTGGATGTAATTCGCCACATTTGTCTCGGTGAAGGTGTTATGGCTGGGATAGACAACAATCGATACCCGTTCCTGCAGACTGTATTTGAAGGTCTCCTCGATTTGCTGCAACGCCTCTTCCGCCGCCCAACCGGCAAATTCGGCAATTTCATAAGAATCTTTCGGATGGTAAATCAGGAAGTTCTCGGTGCGGAGATAGTACCAATCGAAGGTTTCATGGTTGACTTTATTCTGACCGAACGATTGAGCCGATGAGTATCCTACAATATTCAGAACCAGCAGCAATCCCCAAAGCAGTTGAATTACGAGGGGTAAGGGGTGAGGGGTGAGGGGTGAAGCCGAAAG
>CAZCRQ010000132.1:0-7847 GCA_964501095.1 uncultured bacterium
GCATAATATGGTGTCAGCCGAGGACGACTGACACCACTTTACTCACGCCAAACTCCGCAAACTCATTAAATATGGTGTCAGCCGAGGACGGCTGACACCACTTTAATATTCATTCGTGTCTATTCGTGTCCATTCGTGGTTCAATCTGGCTCATTCAAAAATCTTTCCAGATCCTCAAACAACCGATCATATTCCCGATATTCGACCGGTTGCACCGGCAGCGAGCGGGCGATAATCTCTCCCCAGCGGGAGTCGGTGATGCGTGGATCGCAGATGACTGCGACGCCAATATCTTCTGTAGTGCGAATCAGGCGTCCGATGCCTTGTCTCAGTTTCAAGGCAGCTTCGGGGACAAAGTAGTCGATAAAGGGATTGCCGCCGTTTTGTCTGATACGTTCAGAGCGGGCTTCGACCAGCGGATCGGTGGGGACTTCAAAGGGCAGTCGGGCGATGATTAAAAGTTCCAGCGCTTCTCCCGGAACATCGATCCCTTCCCAAAAGCTGTCCAGACCGAAGAGAATCGACTGTCGCACCTGTTTGAACCGCTCCAAGAGATTGACATTACTCCCATCCAGACCTTGCCCGAGCAGCCACCAGCCCTGGCGTTTCACCTCGGGAGCTGCGTAATCATAAGCTTCCCGCAGCATCCGTTGGCTGGTGAAGAGCACCAGAGTCCCGGCATCCAGCTCGATCGCCAGGCGTCGGCTCAGTTTACCCACACCGCGGGTGAAACGGTCGAGATTATCTCCTTTAGGCTGCCCAAAGAGATTCGCCACCGCGATATATAATTGTTCGCGCATGTCAAAAGGACTCGGGTAGAATTTGCCGTGATACTCCTCTAAACCGAGACGATTGGCGAGGTAATCGAAGCTCTCATCGACAGAAAGTGTGGCGGAAGTGAGAACTAGTGTCACCAACTTATTATAGAGCGCCTTTTGCAGCACTTCTCCAATGTTCAGCGGAGCGCCATAAAGTGTAATCGGAAAACGAGGATTTTTGGGAATTTCATACCAGAAGACCATATCTGCGTTCTCATCGCCGAGGAGAATTTGCAGGGACTCGGCAAGAGTCTGAAATTCTCCCGCGCTTCGACGCAACGCTCCAGCGAGATCATCACCGTCATCGAGGGGAAAATCTGCTTCATCAACTTCTTTTAGCAGGTTTATTATTTTTTTGTTGAGATTATTAAGAGATTCCAGAAAAGCCAGGTAGGCATTCTCGATTGGTTGAAACAGTTTCTTCCCCGAACGATAGCGAACTTTTTGTGTATAATCCTGGTTTTCTGAGACCTTAAAATCGCGCAGGAGCATTTCCATTTGATTGTTAAATTCCTCACCGTGCGCCAAGACCATCCCCAGAGTTTTCGTGATGGCATCGACCGAATTTTCTTTGTCCAGGTCGCCTTTTTCTACCTCGGTGACTAGTTTTTCAGCAAAGAGACGCAGCCTGGCGAGCAATCCACGACCGGTTTTTTCCTCATGGAGACGTGAGGCTTGCCATTTTAAGAGTCCGATATGAAACTGGATTCCCAGGTGATCGGCGGCGACTTTCTCCACATGATGCGCTTCATCAAAGATGACCCGATCATAATCCCCGAGGACGCTGTTTTCTGTGTTCAGATCACTGAAGAGCAGAGCGTGATTGACCAGGACGATATGAGCGTTAAGCGAGGAGGTGCGGATGCGGTTAAGGAAGCACTTCTCGGCTTTCTTGCAAACTCGCGCAGTGCAGTAACCGGATTCTGCAGTGATTTGATACCACAACCCACGTGGGGCGAGACGTTGAAAACCCGCCGCTTCGCTGATGTCGCCGGTTCGTGTCCTGGCGAGCCAGCGAACCAGCGGGAGAAGTCCGAGGCGTTCTTCCGGCTGTAGAGCGTCCGGATCCGACGCTAGAGCATCGAAACGGCGTTTGCAGATATAGTTGTTCCGTCCTTTGAGGAGCACTGCACGCACTCCGCCGCCCAACGCCTTGTTCAGAGTCGGCAAATCCTTGTAAAAGAGCTGATCTTGCAAGTGACGGGTATAAGTGGAAACAATAACTCGACTGCCTCCGGAACGGGCGTTGAGAAAAGAAGGCAACAGATAAGCGAAACTCTTGCCGGTACCGGTGCCAGCTTCGGCTAATAAAAATTCACCGTTTTTTAGAGCGTTATAAACGTCATTAGCCATTTCCACTTGTCCATCACGTCGATGAAAACCCTCGACTAGACGTGCAATCGCTCCATCTTCCCGAAAATAGTTTTCTATAGAGACTGAATCTATTTTCGAATCGACTTTTTCCTCGACAGGCGCACCGTCCCAATTTCCAATTCGATTATCCGGCAAGTACTCCGGCTGATCGGAGTTCTGGTCTCCCGTACCGATAGAAACTAATCCCTCCAGCAAATTTCCCAGGTCGAACGAACTTCCTCCGATGATCCGATCCAGTTCTTGCATCTGCTCTCGTGGAGTGCGTCGCGCCCTGGCAATCAGCGCCAAGAAAACCTCACCGGTGGCGCGGGCATCATGTACGGCGCGATGATGTTCTGAAAGAGTCACCCTTGTTTCGGAGGCAAGGGCGGTGAGACTGAAACTGCTCAAAGTGGGGAAGAAGATTGCTGCCAGAGCCATGGTGTCATAGATCGCACCTGGAGTCCATTGGGGACGCTTTGCTGAGGTGAGACGTCCCAGCTCCGCTTCCATAAATCCCAAGTCGAAATCGACATTCTGCCCTATTACCGGAGAAGTTCCAACAAATTCTGCAAAGGGACCGATCAGCTCCTCAATTCCTGGTCTGCCATTTAAATCTTGGTCGGTAATTCCAGTCAGACGGACAATCTCTTCCGGGAGTTCTCCTTCGACGGCGATCAGTTCGCTGAAATGAGCGACTTCCTTACCACCTTCAAAACGAACCGCGCCAAATTCGAGCAGACGTGCCTCTTTGGCATCCAATCCCGTCGTCTCGAAATCGAGGGCGACAAAACGGTTCAGACCCAGCCTGGCGAGTTCCGCTGGAGTTAATACTGATGGCTCGGGCAGTTTCAGTCTTGCATCTCCCGGATATATCGAACGTTTGGCTTGCGTGCCGCCAACGCTTCATCCAGACGCCGAACCGGCGTCTGCATCGGTGCTTCATGCAGTAACTCCGGATTCTCTTGAGCCTCACGTGCGATCTGTTTCATAATGGCGATAAATTCATCCAGTTTTTCCTTGGTCTCGGTCTCCGTCGGTTCGATCATCAAGGCTTCATGAATAATCAAAGGAAAATAAATCGTCGGAGCGTGCATCCCGAAATCGAGGAGACGTTTGGCGATGTCCAGAGCCTTGACACCGTACTGCAACTGATTGTCGGCGCTGAAGACAACTTCATGCAGACATTGTTCGGGATGGTAGAGTTTATATTCCGGCTGGAGCAGCACACGGAGGTAATTGGCATTGAGGATCGCTGCCCGGCTCACCTGCTCCAATCCTTCCTTGCCATTGGCAAGGATATAGGTGTAAGCTCGAAGGAGCATCAGGAAATTGCCGTAAAAGCCATGCACCCGCCCGATGGATTTCTCCCGGTTCCAATCTTGATAAAAAGCGCCATTCTCTTTTTTCCGGATCACGGGTATGGGGAGGAAGGGTTCAATGGCTTTGACGCCACAGATTGGACCGCTGCCAGGTCCGCCGCCGCCGTGAGGAGTAGAGAAAGTCTTATGTAAATTGATATGCATGACGTCGAAACCGAGATCGGCGGGACGGGTAATCCCCAGCAGTGCATTGAGGTTCGCCCCGTCCATGTACATCAAACCGCCGGCATCGTGGATGATCGAGGCGACCTCCCGTATCCGACTCTCAAAGATACCCAATGTATTGGGATTGGTGATCATCAAACCGACAATACGATCATCCGCCGCATCTCGTATCGCGTCAGGATCCAGGGTGCCGTCGGAAGCGGATTTCACTTCTATAATCTCGCATCCGGCGAAACTGATCGATGCGGGGTTGGTGCCGTGTGAGGAATCCGGGATGATCACGCGATTGCGCTGTGTTTCACCACGATCGTTGAGCAAGGCGCGCATTAAAATCAAGCCGGTCAATTCTCCACTGGCGCCAGCGGGAGGCTGCAAAGTCACTGCGGCAAAGCCGGTGATGGTCTTCAAGGCTTCACCCAGCTTCCACATCAACTCTAACGCCCCTTGCGCCGCAAATGTTGGAGTAAAGGGATGCAACTCGGAGTATTCTGCGAGAGATGATACCGATTCGTTCAACTTGGGATTATATTTCATCGTGCAGGAGCCGAGCGGATAAAAATCCTTGTCGACATGATGGTTCAATGTACTTAAACGGGTGAAATGACGAATTACATCATGCTCTGCGACTTCCGGCAAGGGAGCTGGTCGGCTACGCAAGAGCGTCGAATCAGGTAAATGGGTTTGGGGTACATCGAGATCGGGCAAACATACTCCCCGACGGTGCGGTTGTGAAAATTCATACAATAATTTTTCCGGCATGATTTATTTCCTTTTTGCATATTATTGAGGTCGAATAATGTTGGTTCCAGTAAATCAAGTCAGCCCTGGTGCAATTCTCTCTTCGAGTATCTTCGCTCAAGGTCGGATACTCTTTCGGAAAGGGCGGAAGTTGACTAAAAATGATTTGGAAATCATCAACCAGTCAGGTCTTCGCAGCATTAGAATTGTCCGAATTAACGGCGACTCTCCCAGAGTCGGAATTATCCGCGATGAAACTCGGGAACTGGCTGCGAAGAGCATTTCTTCGATTTATCAAGATTATAAGAACCTGAATTCAAGACGGTTTGAGGAGGTTAAAAACCTTGCTTCCACGATTGTAGACGAGATTTTAGCCAGCAGCGATCTGAAAATCCAAGCGCATGATCTCCGTACTTATGATACATATACTTATTATCACTCCGTCAATGTCACGGTGATCACAACTTCAATCGCCCGTCTTCTTGGCTTTGACCAAACTGAATTGTTGCTGCTCGCTTCCGGCGCGCTGATGCATGACATTGGAAAAATGGAAATTCCCCAATCGATCCTGAATAAGCAGACCCGCTTGGATGCAGATGAGATCGAATTGGTTCGTTGTCATCCACTTATTGGAAGTGATTTACTCTGCACACGGACTAATAGTTCGCCTCTAGTGTGGGCGATTGCACGTCAGCATCATGAATGTCTTGATGGAACCGGATATCCCGATCATCGATCCGCCGAGCAGATTCATCTTTATGCTAAAATCGTCGTTATTGCCGATTTATGGGATGCTTTGCGCAGTGAACGCCCTTATAAGCAGGGTTGGCCTGCCAAAAAAGTGATTGACTTCCTCAGTAGCCCTTCCATGCAGTTAAAAGTGGAACCGGAATATGTCGAGCTGCTTCGCAGCATTGTGTTGCCCTATCCTATCGAATCCCTCGTCGTTTTATCCAACGGAATGATCGGCATTGTCGTGGAACAAAATGAGACCCATCCGACCGCTCCGGTGGTAATGATCGTGCGTGATGAATATGGCGTGGAATGCTTCGATGGCGAGCCGCAATTGATAAATCTTGTCAAAGAATCCAGTCTCATAATCACTGATTCCTTGGATTGATTACCAGACTATTATTTCCCTGCAAATATACGGCATCTCATCTGGTAAGACAGTAGACGTGAGACATAAGACATGGAGAGTCACATTTCAGGTTATTCGGAAATATCTTTTGAAGGATTTGTGCCGGCGGAAATCGATCTTTTCCCCAATTTCCCGGTTGGAGGAGCCAATCCCTTCCCTCTTATTGCCGGACCTTGTGTGCTGGAAAACGCCGAGCTGGCGATTTCGGTCGGATTGAAAATAAAGGAAATCTGCGACTCTTACGGTGTCCGTTACATCTTTAAAGCATCGTATGATAAAGCAAACCGCACCTCATCTTCATCTTTTCGTGGACCGGGGCTTGAACAGGGCATCGCCATGCTCAAGGAAGTGAAATCTTCTCTTAATGTTCCTATTCTGACGGATGTTCATGAGACAATTCAGGTAGATAAGGTGGCGGAAGTTGTTGATATTCTGCAAATTCCTGCATTTCTCTGCCGTCAGACCGATTTATTGATCGCTGCGGGAGCAACAAGACGAGCTGTGAACATCAAGAAAGGGCAGTTCATGGCGCCGGAGGATATGAAGTATGCAGTGGAAAAAGTGAAACAGGGGGGAGATGTCCCCATCATGCTGACTGAAAGAGGGACAATGTTTGGCTATCGCGACTTAGTTCTTGATCTTCGTTCTCTGGCGACAATGCGTCGGTACGCGCCGGTCATCTTTGATGGCACCCATACAGTTCAATCTCCCGGGGGAGCTGGGGGAAAAACAGGTGGAAACCGTGAATGGGTGCCGCTCCTCGTACGTGGGGCGATTGCCGCCGGTGTCGATGGCATTTTCCTCGAAGTTCATACCGATCCGGAGTCCAGCCCGTCCGATGCCGCCAACATGATCACCCCCAAAATCCTTAGTGAACACCTTCCCCTTTGGATCGAACTCGACCGCAGGGTCAAGAGTGCGGGATTTTGATGACTATTACACTAATGCACTTGAGTGTTGTCAGACGAGGACGGCTAACACCACCATGAACTGCCAAGATACAGCAATTTCTCCGCGAGTCTTTATCACCGGTGTGCTGGGCGGGATCGGATTCAATACTGCGCAATATCTTTTCAGCCAAGGACGGCTGACACTACTAAAATCAAATATCTCCGTAGTGGGAGTCGATAATTTCCATCCCTTAAGTGCGCCGATTGTTCATCATCAGCATCAATTATCCATACTCCGAAAAAATCCCAATTTTATCTTTCACGCTCTGGATGTAAGGAGAATCAAGGATTTCATCTCTATTTTACAACAAATCAATCCGACTCACTTGATCCATCTTGCCGGTGCTTCTTTATCATTTCCTGCAGTTCAACCAGCAAAAGATATCCTCTCCGATTATCTGGAAGTCATTCGTGCTGTCGCTGTCTTCTCTAGTGAAACAGGACTGGAAGTATTCCGAATCGGCTACCGGAAGACGGATTCTCCTGCAAAAGTGGCAGAAGTTCGTGAACCTTTAAAATCGCTTTCTGAAATCGAGAATAAGGTTGAGACACTCCTTATCGAACAATATCCCGATGCTAAGATCACTTCCATCAATCTCCCAGCTTTGATCGGATCTGGACAGTCTCTCAATTCTTTTCCCGTAAAACAAATCTGGCAATTGGCGAGCTTGGTTTCACCACGGATTCCGTCAACTCCGGAAACGGCGGAATGTATGGGATTATTTGAGGCAGCAAAGTATCTTGGAAATTTGATATTGGATACATCTCTAAAAGATCATCTATACGATCAACCGAGTAATCGAGATTTAATCCTTTCGCAAACTCACCGGGTACGTACGATGGATGTCTTCCCCCAATTCCGGCGTTGGTTCCCGCAGAAGACTGAAATTCTCCAATCGCCGGAAACCTGGGCGTATCCGAGCAATGATGATATTCTTTCGACGGATGATCGATGGTTGTCAGGACAGGTTGACGAAATCTATCAGTGGCTGGTGCACCTGCCTCACTTCCCATCTGCTAAATGGTACATTAAGAAAAAAACAGAAAGAACTGAAATTATTAATGAGGAAATCAAGTATTTGGAGTCATTTTGAACGAAATGAAGAATCTCCAAGCCCTCAGATGCTTCATTTCGTTCAGCATGACTAAATATAATATGCACTGATTAATAACATACTTAGATGGCGATTTTTCATCGCAGAAGTACAATTTTTTGGGTTTCAAATAAATGAGGAGTTTGCAGTTGTAGGTAATAGATACCAGAAGCCGCCGGCGCACCGGAGTCGCACCGACCGTTCCA
>CAZCRQ010000133.1:0-7804 GCA_964501095.1 uncultured bacterium
AGCATGATGATGCCAACCGTGCCTTGATGGGATCGAACATGCAACGCCAGGCGGTGCCGTTGCTTGTCCCGGAAGCGCCGTTTGTCGGCACCGGACAGGAGTCTCGGGTCGCCAAGGATTCCCGCGCAGTTGTCGTAGCTGAAACTGATGGTGTGGTCATTTATGTTGATGCCAATGTAATTGTGGTGGAAGTTCGCCGAAAAGGAGTATCCAAAGAACGTGCAGTCGAAATTTCACCCGGTTACAAGACTTATAAACTAAAAAAGTTTATCCGTACTAACCAGGATACCTGCATCAATCAACGTCCCTTGGTGAGAGTCGGTCAGTATGTTCGCACCGGTCAGGTGATCGCCGACGGCACCTCGACCGATCAGGGTGAACTCGCCCTGGGAAGAAATATATTAGTCGCCTTCATGCCCTGGCATGGATTCAATTTTGAAGATTCCATCATTGTCTCCGAACGGTTGGTTCGGGACGATATCTTCACTTCGATTCGTATCGAAGAGCTGGATCTTCAAGTTCGGGGAACCAAACGTGGGAAGGAGGAGCTGACTCGGGAAATCCCGAATGTGTCTGAGGAAGCGACAAATGACTTGGATGAGAATGGAATCATTCGAGTCGGAGCGTTGGTTCAGGCGGGAGATATTCTCGTTGGAAAAGTCACTCCGAAGGGCGAAACGGATTTAACTCCGGAAGACAAACTGTTGAAAGCCATTTTCGGGGACAAAGCTGGCGATGTCAAGGATGCCAGTCTGCGAGCGCATCCCGGGATGTACGGCATTGTCATCGACACAAAATTATTCAGCCGTAAAAAGAAGGATCCTGATACCAGACGTCGAGATAAAGAAATGATTGCCTATCTCGAAGAGAACCATATTCACTTCATAAAACAACTCGCGAAAACCTGTCGGGATTCTTTGAAAACTACGCTTAAAGGACGAGAGACAAGGGATATTCTCTCTCGTGAAGACCTGGGAGTGCTGATCAAATCGGGAGATGTCTATACAGAGGAGATGATCGAGGATTTGAATCTTGATCTGATTCCGGATGAGGTTGTCTGGACTTCGGATGAAGAGACCAATATTCTCACAAACTATGCATTCCAGGAGTATCGGAAAGCGGTCTATAATGCCGCTGATGAATTAAAGAACAAGATTCACAAGATTCAAGTCGGAGATGAGTTGCCCTCGGGGATTTTGCAATTGGCAAAGGTGTATATCGCCCAGCGGAGGAAACTGTCGGTTGGGGATAAAATGGCGGGACGTCATGGAAATAAGGGCGTTGTAGGCAAGATCATCCCGGTTGAGGACATGCCGTTTTTAAAAGACGGAACGCCCGTGGACATCATTTTAAATCCGTTGGGTGTCCCTTCCCGTATGAACATCGGGCAGATTTTTGAAACCGTGCTTGGCTGGTCGGGCTATAAAATGAATAAGTATTACGCTACGCCAGTCTTCGATGGGGCAACTCTGGAAGATGTCGAGAAGGAGATAGCGGAAGCAGGATTACCGGTTGACGGACAGGTACAATTGTACGATGGCAGGACTGGTGAACCGTTTGATCAAAAGACCACCGTGGGAATGATTTACATGATGAAGCTCTCTCATCTGGTGGATGATAAAATACATGCGCGCAGCATCGGACCGTATTCGCTCATTACCCAGCAGCCGCTTGGCGGTAAGGCGCAATTTGGCGGACAGCGGTTTGGCGAGATGGAGGTCTGGGCGCTCGAAGCGTACGGCGCGGCGCATACTCTACAGGAAATTCTTACTGTTAAATCGGATGATGTGACCGGTCGGGCGCGCACCTACGAAGCTATTGTTAAAGGTGAAAATCTGCCACGTCCCGGTATACCTGAATCGTTTGTTGTCCTGATACATGAACTCATGGGATTGGGACTTGACGTGAAATTGGAATAGGCATCAGTCATCAGTCATCAGGCCTGAAGCCTGAAGCCTGAAGCCTGACGCCTAAGGAGGATACCTTGGTTACAAGCAGCCGTACTCAAGAGAGTGAATTCCGGCAGTTTTCCAAGATTACAATAAACCTTGCGAGTCCGGAAATGATCCTCGCCCGTTCCTATGGCGAGGTGACAAAGCCTGAAACAATAAATTATCGCAGCTATAAACCGGAAAAAGATGGCTTATTCTCAGAGAAGATCTTTGGTCCGACCAAGGATTGGGAATGCCATTGCAGCAAATACCGCGGTATCCGGTACAAGGGCATAATATGTGATCGCTGCGGTGTGGAAGTCACTCGAAAGGATGTCCGTCGTAAACGCAACGGGCATCTCAAACTTGCCGTGCCGGTGGTGCATATCTGGTTCTTCAAATCGATGCCATCCAAGATCGGCTATCTTCTTGGTTTGGCGGTGCGGGAACTAGAGCGGGTTATCTATTACGAGAATTACATCGTCATTCAACCAGGCAACACTGGGAGGAAGGCGATGGAGTTGATCACGGAATCAGAATATCTCGAATTGATGCGTGAGCATGGTCCGTTGAATGCACAATTGCCGGAAGATAGCAAGGAGCGTTTTATTGCCAAGACCGGAGGTGAGGCGATACGTGATTTACTGCGTCGAATCGATCCGGAAGTACTTGCCATGGATTTGCGTCGCCGGCTCCGTTTCGAAACCAGCATGCAGCGTAAGCAGGAAAACATCAAACGTCTGCGTGTAATCGAAGCTTTTCGTGATCAGCCCGGGAAAGAGAAAACCCGTCCCGAATGGATGGTTTTGTCAGTGATTCCGGTGATCCCGCCCGACTTGCGTCCCCTTGTTCCCCTTGAAGGCGGTCGGTTCGCCACTTCAGACTTGAACGACCTCTATCGTCGCGTGATTATTCGCAATAATCGCTTGAAAAGGTTGATCGAGATTCGCGCGCCTGAAGTTATCCTGCGCAATGAGAAACGGATGCTGCAGGAAGCAGTGGACAGTCTTTTCGACAATGGGAGAAAATCGGTCGCAGTCAGAAGCGACGGCAATCGTCCGCTCAAAAGCCTCTCCGACAATCTTAAAGGGAAGCAGGGACGATTCCGGCAGAACCTGTTGGGGAAACGTGTCGACTATTCCGGAAGAAGTGTCATTGTCGTCGGTCCCGATCTGAAATTGCACGAATGCGGACTACCGAAGGATATGGCGATTGAGCTGTTTAAACCGTTTGTCATTCGCAAGCTGATCGAACATGAATATGCGAAGACGGTAAAATCGGCGAAACGGATGGTCGAGCGACGTGATGAAGTCGTCTGGGGTATTCTGGAGGAGATCATCGAGAACCATCCGGTGATGCTGAATCGGGCACCCACTTTGCACCGTCTGGGTATACAATCCTTTCAACCGTTATTGATCGAAGGAAAAGCGATCAAACTGCATCCACTGGTCTGCGCCGCTTTTAATGCCGACTTCGATGGTGATCAAATGGCGGTACATATACCTCTGTCGATAGAATCGCAGTTGGAATGCCGACTTCTGATGCTGTCGTCGCAGAACATCCTGCATCCCGCCAATGGACGTCCGATCACGGTTCCCAGCCAGGACATGGTGCTTGGCTGCTATTATTTAACGAAGAAAATGCCGGGCGCCAAGGGTGAGGGGATGTTTTTCGCCAGCACCGCCGAAGTCATCATCGCCTTGAATCAAGACGCCATTGACCTTCACGCTTCGATCTACGTTCGCGTCGATAAACAATTCATCAACACTACTCCAGGACGTGTCGTTTTCAATACCATTATTCCTGATCTCGTTCGAAAGGATACTTTTTACAATGAACTTCTCTCGAAGAAACGTCTGGAAGAGATTATTGCCGATTGCCATCGTCGAGTCGGTAATGCGGCAACTTCACACTTTCTGGATAAATTGAAAACCCTTGGTTTTGGTTATTCAACCAAAGGCGGTCTCTCGGTCGGCTTGCAAGATGTCCGCATTCCGAGTGATAAAAACGAGATGATCCAGGCGTCCCAAATGGAAGTTGATGAAATCCAGACGCAGTATGAAAATGGGATCATCACCGATGGGGAACGCTACAACAAGATTATCGATATCTGGACTCATACGACCAGCGAAGTGGCGGAGGCGATGTTCCGTGATATGCGACAGGATCGGAAGGGCTTCAATCCGATTTTCATGATGGCGGATTCCGGCGCCCGCGGGAGTAAGGATCAGATTCGTCAGCTTGCCGGTATGCGCGGCTTGATGGCGAAACCACAGAAGACCATGACTGGGCAGAAGGGCGAGATTATTGAATCTCCGATCACGGCGAATTTTAAAGAAGGATTATCGGTTCTCGAATACTTCATTTCAACTCACGGTGCTCGAAAGGGTCTGGCGGACACGGCGCTAAAAACCGCCGACGCCGGATATCTAACACGTCGCCTGGTCGATGTCGCCCAGGATGTCATCGTTTTCGAGGATGATTGCCACACGTTGCGCGGGATTACGGTTGAAGCGCAGAAAGAGGGAGAGGAAGTCACCGAACAGTTGTTTGAACGCATTTTAGGACGTGTCACTTCCGCTGAAGTGATTCACCCAGTGACCAATGAAAAGGTGCTGGATCGGAATGTCTTGATCGGTCATCATGAAGCGGAATTGATCGCCTCCAGTGGAATCGATAAAGTCAGTATTCGTTCGGTGCTGACCTGCGAATCGGAGCGTGGAGTATGCGCCAACTGCTATGGGATCAACTTGACCAACGGTCAGAAGGTGGATATTGGGGAAGCGGTTGGGGTGATCGCCGCCCAGTCCATTGGCGAACCTGGAACTCAGCTCACTTTGCGAACCTTCCATATCGGTGGTACGGCGGCGCGAATTGCCGCGGCTTCTCAAGTAGAGTCCAAGGCGGATGGCGTCCTGATATTCGATAATATCCATACGATTGACCAACCGGCGCCGGAGGGTGGAGATGGTGTTTTTGACGGGAAACGCCACATCACAATTCGTCGAAACGGCATTGTCAAAGTGCAGGATCATGATGACCGGATTGTGGCAAAGTATTCCGTTCCCTACGGGGCAACTATACTTTGCCGTCACAAGCAAAAAATAAAGGCAGGGGATGTACTTTTCAAATGGGATCCCTATTCGATGTCGATTCTGGCGAACGAATCCGGCAGAGTCCGCTTTCATGATATAAAAATCGGGCAAACCTTAGCGGAGGAAGTCGATGAGTTCACCGGCATGAAGCAATTCGTGATTGTTGAAGCTCCCGGACAGAGAAAACTCAATCCAAGCATCACTCTGATCGATGATGACGGTGATCGACTTGGTAACTACCCTCTGCCTACTGGAAGCCATCTTTCGGTCGAGGATAGTAGTTTTGTAAAAGCCGGCGATCCTCTAGCGAAAATCCCCCGTGAGGCATCTAAAACCAAGGATATTACCGGTGGATTGCCTCGAGTTGCCGAGCTGTTTGAAGCCCGACGTCCCAAAGATCCCGCCGTCATTACCGAAGTGGATGGAATCATCAGTTTCGGTAAAATGAAACGTGGATACCGGGAAATCCTTGTCCGAACGTCGGAGAAAAAGGAATTCATCTATCAGGTGCCTTATGGGAAGCATATCCTGGTACATGAAGGTGAGATGGTTACGGCGGGGGAACGACTCTGTGAAGGCTCCATCGCTCCTCAGGACATTCTCGCAGTTCTAGGTCCAGCAAAAGTCCAAGAATATCTCGTCAATGAAATCCAGGAGGTTTATCGTCTGCAGGGCGTACGCATTGCCGACAAGCATATTGAAGTGATTGTGCGCCAGATGATGCAGCGGGTGAGAATCGAGGACTCCGGCGACACGCGTTTCCTTCAGGGTGATCATGTCGATGTTCACCGCTTGCAGAAAATCAACCGTGAGATTCAAGGCAAAATGGTGATCGAAGCGATGGGTGATAGTCGATTCAACGAGGATCAGTTGGTGAGTCGTGCAGAAGTGAACCGTGAAATACGACGGTTGAAGAATCTGGATTTGCAGCCTCCAACCGTTCGCCCGGCAAAGCCGGCGCTCTATCAACCCTTGCTGCTGGGAATCACACAAGCAAGCCTCTCGACAGAATCGTTCATCTCTGCCGCTTCTTTCCAAGAGACGACACGTGTGCTCACTGAAGCCTCGATTGAACGGAAAACTGATGAGTTGATAGGTCTCAAGGAAAATGTCATCATGGGGCATTTAATCCCGGCTGGTACAGGCATTCGTAAATATCAAGACATTCAAGTTGTGAATAAGGAAGAACTTGAACTGCAGAAGTATGAGCAGGCTCAAGCAGAGCGGGTGGCGCTGGAAACTAAAAGAGCGCGTGAGGAAGCCGAAAATTTTGCCGAAGAGTATGCTTCCTTCAGCGATTTAAGTCATTTCCGCGAAGGGATCTTGGAAGATGACGCCGCGGAGCAAATAGACTCGTTTTCGGAGTTAAGCCGATTTCAGAATGAGAAGCTGGACATTGAAGAACCAGTGGCACGGCGACCTCGTGTCCTCAAGCGCAATCGTTCTGACGATAATGACAACTAGCGACAGAGAGTGAGATTCGGTCTCCAGTGAGAGGTAGAATAAGCTCTTGACACTAATAAAATCTTGAAGTACACTTGCTGGTCTATCAAAAACCTAAAAAATCCGGGGTGTGAACCTCATCGGGCAACACCGTCCCCAACCGGTGAACGTCTTGCGAACTCGGAAATTGGGAAATTGATATTTTGGGGACACCAAGGCGAGCGATGCCATGTGCAACGCTCGCCCGTTCTTTGCGTTCAAACGACATTGACTCTCCCGATCGTTTTAGGGAGATATTATAAAGTAGTAACGAATCATCAGGGTTTAGGCTGGAGACATTTTATGCCGACAATGAATCAGTTGGTGCGACACGGGCGTAAGAGCCAGGTCAAGAAAACAACCGCCCCAGCTTTGCAGAATTGCCCGCAACGACGGGGGGTTTGTGTGCGTGTTTATACTACAACTCCCAAGAAACCTAATTCCGCCTTACGCAAGGTTGCTCGTGTTCGACTGACCAACGGCATAGAAGTCACAGCATACATTCCTGGTGAGGGGCACAATCTTCAGGAACACTCCATCGTGTTGATCCGCGGTGGGCGGGTCAAAGATCTGCCCGGTGTGCGCTATCACGTGATTCGTGGCACTCTCGATGCTTCCGGTGTTGTCGATCGACACAAGGGACGCAGTAAATACGGCACTAAGAGCAAGAAGAAGTAATGAAGGTGTATCCTGGACAACAAGTAGTCCAGGGCACCCACCGGAAGCCGGAAGCCTGAAACCAAAAGGATAATGCGATATGGCTCGACGCAAACGAGTAATCAAGCGAGAGATACTTCCCGATCCGAAATATAATTCACCATTGGTGGCAAAGTTCGTGAACAGTCTGATGGAACGTGGGAAAAAGTCGGTGGCGGAAGGCATTGTCTATACTGCGATTGATCTTGTTGAAGAAAAGATGAAGGGTCAGGGTTTGGAAACTTTCAAGCAAGCGGTGAAGAATTCACAGCCGATGCTGGAAGTCAAGAGTCGTCGTGTAGGCGGCAGCACATACCGAGTGCCGGTTGAGGTGCGACGCGACCGCGCCCAAGCGTTGGCGATCCGCTGGTTGATACAATACGCACAGGCTCGTCCCGGCCGCAATATGGCAGAAAAATTAGCGGCGGAATTTATGAGTGCCGCTAAAGGTGAAGGCGCGACAATAAAAAAGAAAGATGATACCCATCGGATGGCGGAAGCGAACAAAGCTTTTGCCCATTTTCGCTGGTAAGTGATAAATGTCCAACGGCAGGAAAGTGGTGGTGTCAGCCGTCCTCGGCTGACACAAAGGTTAGAAAG
>CAZCRQ010000134.1:0-7695 GCA_964501095.1 uncultured bacterium
GGAAATGTGAACAGGTAGTATAGTCACCCTGCACAACAAGTAGTGCAGAGCACCCAATAAAGATTTTCCCATTCCGGTACAACCTACTACGAAGGGAATTTGATGAAACGTGTCGCTTTTATCATGGTCAATCATGACGGTGGGGAGGAGACATTTCTCTCGGCTAGATCCGTTCTCGAGGATCTTAGCGAAAATGACATCCTCGTTCTGGTGGATAACGGGAGCAGCGACGGCTCCGGGAAGCGAACAGTTCATCAATTAACTCCGATCCGTTATTTCAGCCACGAGCAGAATCTGCCCTTCTCGGCAGCAACCAACATCGGCATCCGCTGGGCACTGGAAGAGGGATATTCTTACATCGGTTTAATCAATCCGGACGTGCGAGTGAAACCTGGGATGACGGAGACATTAGTCAATCGTTTAAAAAACAGCGGTAAAGAAAAAATCGGCGCGGTGAGCCCGGTCATGGTCTTTGACCAGCCTGCAAATACAATCTGGTTCGCTGGTGGAAATATCTACTGGTTATTCTCCTGGCTCGCAAACCGTGGAATTAACAAACCAGCGACTCAAGCGATAAGATTCGGAGGTTTCACCGCTTATCTCACCGGCTGCTGCTGGTTGGCTCCGGCGTCGGTCTGGAAAATGGTCGGGCTGCTGGATGACTCTTATGCGATGTACGTGGAAGATGTCGATTGGTCGTATCGCGCACGGCTGCAAGGGTATCATCTGATGGTGGCGAATGACGCTCTTTTAATCCATCGCCTCTCGCTGAGCACTGGGGGAGGACGAACTCCTTTCAAGATGACTTACCGGACATTGGCGTCGCGTCTCTTCTTCAAACGTTACACTCCAAAATGCCTGCGCCCGTTGCAATTGATTTTAGCGTGGATTCCTGTACTTTTATATTATTTGATGCTTCGCCTGAAACATGAAAATGAAGCGGCGAGCGCATTTCTGAAAGCATCGTTACAACCTCTGCAAGATCCTGTAAAATGGCTTCCGGAATAATCAGAACAAGAGAGTTTATCAAACGAGCGCGTGAACTTTCCGGCTATAACCGTAGAGCCTGGCTGACTCCCTGGCTGCTCCTGCTTCTGGTCGGCGCGCTATTGCTAATCGAATGGATGTATGCTCCTTTTGAAATCGCACTCGGCGATTACATGAGCTGGACAAATTCGATACGTCCGGAAGTCGGGCAGGGCTGGGAGTTATCCCAGGAGAGCGAGGACGCCAAGCGCAAACTTGGTGAAATTGCCGAGGAGAGCGAAGCGAAGAAAGCCGCCGCACTTACCCTCAAGGATTGGTCACAGGTCCCCGAACTTCTTACTAAATACTCCGCAATCTCGATCTCTCCGGATCGGTTTTTGCAGCTTTATCAACTATTGCCATCGGTATTGCAAGAGAGAATGTTTTCCCGGATTGAAATGATGCGCCTGCGAACCGGGGGAAGATGGCAGCGAGTTTTCTTTATCCTGGAAAACGAACAATTACGGGTCTATCTGGTTGACGCCCACAATATGGTGCTGGCGAACAACGAACTAACACCGCAATTTTTCCAACGTTGGCAGTCGTTTCGGGAACCGGTCCGCGGGAAACTGGAGGATTTCGATCTCTTCCTCGGTCGAATTTTTCCGGCGGAACTCTTTTTCCAAGTGCTCCAACCATCGGGATTATTTCAACTGAAAGGCGTGGATGCGGAATGGATCGCCGGATTATCCGGATATTTAACCAGGATCGGCATTGCCGCTAGCGCCGATGCCGATGGACTGCACGCCATCGGATTTGAGCTGGAAGGAGGCGAAGGCGCTGTCGTTTATCTTCTCTGGATTGAGGATCAACAAGCCACAGCGCTGTTTCGTGAAATGATGGATCGATCTTTCCGTGGAGCCATGCCATGATCCAACTTCGACCTATACTCTCGATGCTCGGTTGGTTGGGAGTGGCGTTATTCGGCATCGGTGGATTGATCCTTCTTTTACTTGTTGGGATTAGCGCCAGTGGCATCCCTCGTGTTCCCGGGCAACTGACGCAATTGATTTCCCTCCCTCCGACGGAGATTTTCGCCGCTGACGGCAGCCTGTTGGCAAAAGTCGGCGGACGGCGAGTTATTCCCATCGAGCGAATGACGGAATCCTATAAGAACGCCGTCATCGCCGCTGAGGATGATCAGTTTTACCATCATCCCGGCATCGATAAACCGGCATTATTAAAAGCGACAGTCGGTGCCTTGATAGGCAAGCAATCTCGCGGCGGCAGCACAATTACACAGCAGTTGGCGAAAAACCTCTTCTTCAGCTTTAAAAAAAGTCCAACCCGCAAGTTTCGCGAGATTCTCGCCGCGCTGGAAATCGAACGACGATTTTCAAAAGATGAAATTCTCGCGGCGTACTGCAATGGCATCCCGTTCGGCAGCCAGACAAACGGGATCGAAGAAGCCGCTTCGACATTCTTTGGCGTTCACGCCAACGACCTTACCCTGGCGCAATCAGCGCTGTTGGCGGGACTCCCCAACGCCCCCAGCTTTTACAATCCCTACCGACATCCGGAACGCGCCATCGCCCGCCAGAAATGGATCCTACTCCGGATGAAAAAGCTCGGGATGATCACTACCGAGGAATATGAATCCGCGATCCAGGAAGAACTTGAGTTCAAACCAATGTATCGCCTGACCGATGAGGGGAGCTACTTCATCGAAGCGGTTCTCGATGAGTTGGAAAAGTCGTACGATTCGGATATCATTTATCATGGGGGTTTGAAGATTTACACAACGCTCGATCCGGTTATGCAAGGCTATGCAATCAGCGCGATACAGAGGGCGATGGCTGAACTCGACATCCGTTTCAAGCTGAGTCCATTCGAGTCAGCAAGCTTAGTGCAGCGTTGCGAATACCCGCAGGCGGCGCTGGTAGCGGTAGAGACAGCGACCGGTGCAGTCCAGGCGTTGGTCGGCGGACGTGATTGGCAGGCAAGTCAGTTCAATCGCGCCACCGCTTCCAACCGCAACATGGGATCATCTCTGAAACCTGCCTTGTATCTCAGTGTCATCGAGCGCCTGGCATACATTCCGACTACGGTCGTCTTGGATAGTCCGCTGGTGATCACCATTCCCGGCACTCAACCGTGGCGACCAAGTAATTTCGAGCCTGGTTTCGCTGGACAGGTGATTTTAAAGTATGCCTTGCAGCAGTCGCTTAATACTGTCGCCGCCCGTCTGATACAAACTGTCAGTCCGCAATCCATGGTGGAGACCCTCCATCGTTTAGGTGTCAGATCGCCGATTACCCCGAATTATTCATTGGCGTTGGGAGCGGCGTCGCTTAGCGCCGTCGAGATGGCGGGATTGATTGCTTCCCTCGCCAACCTCGGTGAGGTGGTCGAACCTTATTTGATCCATCGCGTCGAGGACGCCCAGGGACATGTTCTGCAGGAAAAGATCATCGAACGTCGCAGCTTGTTCAATCCCGAACATGTTTACTTGCTTGTCGACATGATGAAGGGGGTGATGGAAGATGGCACTGCGAAAAGTGCGCGAAGCTATGGTTTTACACTCCCCGCGATTGGGAAAACCGGCACGAGCAATGACTACCGTGACAGTTGGTTCATCGGCGCCACTCCTCGATTGTCAACTTCAACATGGGTGGGATTCGATGACAATCATCCGATGCTGCTGCCGGACGGGAGGAGGATAACCGGTGCGACCGGAGCGCTTCCAATATGGGCGCTCTTCATGGCAAGGGCGACCGAGGGTGAACCAGCGCGTGATTTTCTTGTTCCTCCCGGAATCGAGTTTCACTATGTCAATCTCCATACCGGTGCACTGGAAAAGGGATCTGGAGAAGAGATTCTGCGTGTCGCCCTGCCCGCTGGAACCGAACTTGCTACTGAAATGAGCGATTCTTCAGGTTCTCGGTCAAGTTTGGGGGATCACCCGTGAATCGTCTTCTCCCCTGGATTTTACGCTTGTTTATCTCCGGCGTGCTGGCGGTGATCTTCTTTTGTCTGGCGGTGAATTTTTTTCTTGAGAACGCCACCGACAATGCGCCATCGGTGGTTTTTACCGTCATCATTCCCCTTGGCACCGCGATTCTTCTGGGATTCCTATTACCCTCGGTTGTCTCCAATCAAAGGTGGAGACATAAATGGCTGCCCACCGCGGAAGGGACGAAGGAGATTTTCGAATTCGAGCTTGAGCGATATTTCAAAACCGGTCTTCGGGCAATTCTCAATCCCATAAACCTTCCGACTGCTAAACTGGAACATCTCAGACAATACTCACTTCTCTGGGCGAAAAATCTCTTGAAAAGTCGTCAACGCGATGACTGGTGCTGGGAACTCTATACCATGGTTCTCCCGGATTTTATTGAGAATCCCGAGCATTTAAAACAACTGAGAATGTTGATTGTTGAGAGCGATACGCTGTCGGAATCCGGATTTCATACGGGTTTGGAGCTTTTCAGTTTGTTTCCCCATGATCGCGACTTAGCCTGGGCGATTGCCCGCGCCGGCATTGATTATGATAAAGATTTACTTCCCCAACGGCTTCGGATTGTCCTCGAAGCCTCTCTTCTCGAACCTAGCAAACCATCGAAATTACAAGTCCGTGAATCCCGCGAGGAAGCATTAATTAGCGAGATCAAACCTTCTCACTTACCAACCGAATTCGAGACGACTGTTTCCGAAGCGAGCTTTGGCGATTTCTCAACGTCTGAAGTTCCTCAATCAGCCGAAATAATGGTTATGAGAAGGGATATTTGGTCGGTATTGCATCGAATCAAATTTAAATTCATTATTATTTTTGCGCTTGTTCTCTTGATTATTGCAGGATCGTATGTTATTTTTAGTCAGATGGAGCAGAGAACCAAGGTGACCAAGACGCCCTTAGGCATGTATCGACCGGGTCGAGTCAGTTCTCAGCAGCCGTATACGGTGCAAGTCGCCGCGCATAGCAGTTTGGAGCGCGCCATCGAACATATAAAAATTCTCCGCCGGAAAGGCGTGAATGTCTACCTGGTGCAACCCCAGGAAGGCACCAGTAAATGGTTTCGGGTTCGTTTCGGTGAGTTCAATTCCCCAAGTGAGGCGAAACTGACGGCGGATTCTTTAAAAACGCACGGCATCATTCAGGAATTCTTTGTCACGCAATTTGAACCTGGTGTTTTACCTGAAGATGTAGTAAAATAAACGTATCTGTATAGTATAAAAGAATCTTAGCGTTATAGTCATTCTGAACGAAATGAAGAATCTTTTTTTTATGGTAATCTTATCTTCAAAACATTTCGCTTTTTACAATTCACTAAAACATGGATTCTTCACTTCGTTAAAATGACTATTCCTTAAAGACATAACATGAACTCTATAGATACTAAAGGACTATCTAAATACTGTGGAAGAATCCTACGATGTTGTTGGAGTGGGGCGGGCAGTCTATGATTTAGCGGTTGTGATTTCGCAACACCCGCAGGCAGATGAGAAGACCGAATCACTTGACCGATATGAGGGCGGCGGCAGTCCGGTTCCTACTGCACTCTGCCAACTTGCCCGCTGGAAGTGGAGGACTTTACTAAATGCGGTGATTGGCATGGATTATTTCGGTGATCTGTTTCTTAAATCTACCCAGTCGTTCGGCGTGCATACCGAAGCAGTGATCCGTCGAGCAGACGAGGCGACACCACGCGCTTTTATCTGGGTCGAACAGAAGAGCGGCAAACGAACAGTTGTCTTGGATCGTACAATCACCCCATTAGCACCCGCTGAACTGCCACATCAGCAATTGAAATTCTGCCGAGCGCTGCTAATCGACGGTTGGGAGGCGGAGGCGGCAATCGCAGCGGCAAAGATTGTTCATGCTTCCGGCGGCAAAGTGATGCTCGATGCCGGGAATGTGCGTCCGAGAATGGAAGAGCAACTGGCGCTTGCCGACTGGATTATTGTCCCAATGGCATTTGTCAGAGCCTATTATGGTGAAATGAATGTGTTTGAAGTGGTGAAGCATCTGCGTCGCAAGGGAGCAGAACTGGCAATTGTGGCCAATGGAGCGGGAGGCTGTGTAGCCTCCTGGGAGACTGAAACCGCTTGGTTTCAAGCCTCACCGGCAAAGGTCGTCGATACCACCGGAGCTGGTGATGTCTATCATGCCGCCATTTTTCATGGACTATTTAAAAAGTGGTCGGTTCCGGAAACAATTCGTTGGGCGTCTGCCGCTGCAGCTTTGGCGACCACTGCGCTGGGAGGACGTGGGAAATTGCCCACTGAAAATGAGGTGCAGGATTTTTTAAATCTGTAAAATATTCCATCAAGACCCAAAGGCACCAAGTGGCTTCGTGCCTTAGTGTCTTGTGCCTTAGTGTTAGAGAGAGAGGGAGATAAAAAAAATGGCAAGAGCGAAAAATCCCGAAAATGATGGCACTTACTATCTTCCCGGTTTTGAACCGCCTGAGAATGGCGGGAAACGTAATGGTAAGCTGACTCACTTCCAATCCGCCGAGTTGGCTGTCCCGAAAGAACTGGAAGTCGAACTCTACATTCGTAAATGGCATGAGAAGACCAATTTTACCGGGGAATGGCACAATACAGTGCATCACGGGGATAATATGATCACCCTAGCGAAAATGCCGAAGGAAACTGTCGACTTGATTCTCACCGATCCGCCGTACGCCATCAACTACCAATCCCAGCGACGGGTGAAAAATCCCAAGTTCAAACCGCTGGAGAATGATAATAACGGCGATTGGATTCCGAAATTCGCACAGGAGTCATATCGCGTGCTGAAAAACGACCGACATCTCTATTGTTTCTGTCGACATGATACTTATCCGATCTTTATCAGCGCTCTTCAGGAGGCAGGATTTAAACTTAAACGCACCCTGATCTGGATCAAGAACAACCACGGAAGCGGCGATCTGAAGGGGGATTACGCTCCTCAGGACGAATGGATCATCTTCGCTCAGAAGGGGATGCGACACCTAAATGGCAAACGATGTTCCAACGTTCTGTTTTTTAACCGCATAAGTAGCAAGAAACTACTCCATGCGACCGAGAAACCAGTACAATTGCTGAAATTTTTAATTGAGAAGAGCACAAATGAATGGGAGCTAGTGCTCGATCCCTTCTCCGGCTCCGGCTCCACCATGCACGCCGCGATTGAGATGCAGCGTGCTTATTGTGTCATCGAACTCTCTGAGGAGTACTATTATACGACCGAAGAGAGAAAACGAAACCTCAACCAGATACAATTTAATGATGAGCTGTATGGGTTGGAATGATAATCATTAAACTAGGCTTTGTTTCTGCGGAAAAGTTATGTAGGTCGGGGTCGCGCCACCCGATATTGAAATGTATCTCCATTATGTAGCATAGAAATATCCATAGTAGCTTGGACGTCTCGTCCATGTCACGGGCGTCCCGCCCGTGCTACAATAGAAATATCCATAGTAGCTTGGACGTCTCGTCCATGTCACTGACTCCCTGATGTTCTCAGAAATCCTATTTCATTGGAATGACATCAGGCGATTCTTGAAAATAATCTCGGACACCTTTTCCATAGGGATAAAATCTTGCGAATAACACATTATAGAAATCCCTTTCGGTTATCAATCACACTATTTTTTCTTCTTATCAGCATCGCCTTCTCCCGCCCAAATTGGCAACAGCAGGTGGATTATTGGATCGATGTTACCCTCATCGACAGCCTGCGTA
>CAZCRQ010000135.1:0-5265 GCA_964501095.1 uncultured bacterium
TTCCTGCACAACAAGTAGTGCAGGGCACCCGCTGACAGAATAATACTAACCTGGGTATAAAACCTGGGTGTCAGCCGAGGACGACTGACACCACCTTATTACTCGTTCCCAGGCTGCCGTAAAGAGGGAGATAATTTTACGAATCTATCGTACATCCCCGAGAGAGATTCGTAATCTTTCTTACGGATGGAGCCCAAGTCGATTTCCACCTCGAAGATGGTCTCGAGGAGATGAATCAGTTCAATTACAGCGAGGGAATCGAGCACGCCCGAGGTCATCAGGTGATCGAAGTCGATATTCTTGCCGTTACGGGAGAGACGCCGGATTTCGCATCTCATGATCTGTTCGTAATGGGAGTAGCTGCCGTCCCATTTGCCGTTGCCTGGGATGGACTCGAAAGGCTCGCTGCTGACAAAGCCGAATTGTTGATCCAGCCAATTAAAGTAGCAGGATTTTAGATCAGGACGAAGGTGATACTTGTCTTTCGGATTACGATATTGTCGATCTAAATAACCATCGGCGTTGAGGAAGGGTGTACAGGCGTCGAGGAAGGGGATTTTCAGACGGTCGCAGAGGATTTTCATCTCCTCATAGAAGATTTTCTGGTATTTGTAACGATAAGCGGGAGTGTTGATGACCGGCAGCCAGGTCTCGGTCTTCGGTTTGTCGGGATCGGGATGCTCGGGACCGGTATCGTATGCTTCGGTCGGAATGCCGGTCAGGTAGGCGATTTTACCCGGGAAGTGGATGCGCAGCCAACTGAAGTATTCTTCGTATTTTCGCACCGATTCGCGGATGCGCGCCAGGGGATCATCCGCGCTGGGGATCACGATCCGGCACTCCGGCTCTCCGGCTTCAATTATCAGGATATCTTGTTCTCGCAGCCCTGATATAATCTCGAGGACTTTCTCATCGAACTTGTGCAGGTCATCCGACCAGAAGACGCCGACCCAACGGGCGTGCACATTCTTTAAAGTATCCACATAAGAGCGGTCGGAAGTCCAGAGCAGGCGCACATGGCTGTCGCCGACCACCCAGAAATGCCGGTCTTTACAGGCGAGGTATTTTTCCAGATTCGAGCGACGGGCGATTTTCCCGCTGGAAGTTTTTCGCAGCCACATTCGTGGAACCGCGACAACTTGTGAACTGATGTCGAAGATGGAGTCGATCCGGCGTTTCATCCGGCTGCACAGTTGCTCTTTTTGCGCCAGTTCTAATGGACGATCCGGCTCGAAAAGCAGCAGCGCCTGCTCGGATTCCAGCTCCTCATTGTAATACCCGAGCGCGACCACTCGTCCGTTGTGAACCAGATCGAAGCTGTTAGCGACTTCTTCGATATCCTGCGGATAGAGATTCTTGCCCTGGTTAATGATCAAGTCCTTGAGGCGTCCGGAAATGTAGAGCTGATTATCGTGGAGGAATCCCAGGTCGCCGGTGCGGAACCAGCCGTTCTCCGCACTGGGCGTGGCGCGGAAATAGCCGGAAATAGTACAATCGCCGGAAAGCATGATCTCGCCGACGTCCTCACCCGCTCCGCAATCGATCTTCACCCGCGTGCCTTCTATCGCAGAACCGCAGCTTATCGTGATCTTTCCACTTGAAACAGCGGGATTCACGGTTGAGCTGGTAATGACACTCTCTTCTAAAATCCGGATTTTATTTTGCTGATACACTAGCTGATCGATCATCAGGTATGATGGTGGAGCGCCGATGGATGTTTGGGTTGCGGCGTAGACATTCTCCGCCAGGGCGTAACAGACACTAAACTTTGCCGGTTGTACACGATGATGGGCGGCGAACTTTTCAAAAGCCCCACGGGTAACCGGCTCTGAGCAGTTGATGAAGCTTCTCATACTGGAGAGGTCGTAACGCGCCGGAACCTTGCAGAGGAACGAAAAGGCGAAATTCGGCAGCCAAGTCAAAGTCCCGTGATGCTTTTCGATCAGCTCTAATTGGATGCCAGGATTCACCACCCAATCAAAGGGATCGATGTAGATTACCGACGCCTGTTTGAACAGCGGCAGGAAAAATGTCGCCATCAACCCCATATCATGATAGAGGGGAAGCCAACTGACAATCAGATCATCGGAGGAGAATTGAATCGCGCGGGAGTAATACTCAATTTGTGCCACAATCTGCCGAGTCGTAATCGAGACAGATTTCTGCAAGCCGGTCGACCCGGAGCTGCATTGAAGAAACAATGGGGCGTCCGGATCGCGATTTGCCAACCATTTTATGCTATTACTTGATGTCAGCTCATCTGGTGTGATTGTATTTGGAGTAGTTAGGGCATCTATCTGCTCCCCGATAAAATGGGTGTTGCGAAACTGATTTTGATAATTCTGCAGTTTAACCCGGTAATCTTCTGGGCTGATCTTGAAATTGGGGTAGGAGATAAATGCAGGCAGTTTCCCCGCCAGCATCACTCCAATGTATGCCGCCAGCAGGTTCGGAGTCATTCTACCGAAAATCGGGAGGATCGGATCGGGAAGAGTGACGATCCGATTCACCCAGGCGCGGATCAATTCGGCAAAATCCGTGGAAGGCACCGGGCAAGTTTGCCCCGATTCCGGAGAATAGACCGCGAAAACCACTCGTTTTTCAGAGTCCAATCCTTGTATGAAGTTTTGTAAAAAGGTCTCAGCATTGAGTGCAGGATTTTGCAAATTTACTATATTCACGGTTTTCATCTAACATTTAAAATATACTTAACAATAAAACTGAAAGAGGATGTCATTACGGCACAGCCTTTCCACACGAACTAGGTCTTCCGGCGTATCCACGCTATAGATAGTATCATCGATCAACACCATCCGCACCTTGTAACCATGCTCCAGTACACGGTTCATATCCACCGATTCAATGATTTCCAACGGTGTCGGCTCCAATTTGGCGTAGGTCAGAAGGAAATCACGCCGGAAGGGGATGATGCAGACCTGCTTATATTTCGGAACCTGATCGCCACCTTTACGTCGGGAGGGAATAGGTTCGCGCGAAAAGTAGAGAGCGTTGGATTGGCGGTCGATAACCACTTTTACTTCATTGATGTCATCGTGCTCGTTGTTTGATTTCAGGGGCGCCATCAGATTGACCACCAGCACTTCCGGATCCTGCAGCATTGGTCTCAGGGCTTCATCGATCATCAGGGGACGGAGCATCGGTTCATCGCCCTGAATCATCACCACAATATCTATTCGATGAGCAGTTTGCTCCTCGATGATTTCCAGGGCTTCGGCAGTTCGGTCGCTGGCGCGTTGATGAGACGCTGAGGTCATAATCGCTTTGCCTCCGAGGCTCTCGACATATTCCATGATCTCACGATCACAAGTAGCGACATATACTTCGCTTAAGAGCGTACTCATCCTGCTGCGGTAATAAACATGTCCCAGCATGGGGATGCCGTGAATCAATTTCAACGGTTTGCCGGGAAACCTCGATGCCGCCATCCGCGCCGGAATAATTCCGATGATCCTCTGTGATTTTTCCATAAAAAGACTCAGACTTTATGGTTCTCCCCTGTTTAAAATGCGCTATCTCACACGCTGCGCCACCAGCATCCCCTGCCAGGTGCTGTTATCAAGAAGCACAACCCGCCAATCGGGATCGGCGAAGAGGCTGGCGGCGACCAACATACTCTTGATCGACTTGGGGAAGAAAATATCGTGCAGAGCCGCGAAGCCGCCGGGAACTATCGACGATTTCAACTTGCTCCATTCCACCATTCCGGGAAATTCACCGGAATCGAAAAAGATGAAGTCCCAAGTCCGTCCTTCAGCGATCCATTGGTCAAGCACGCCCACTGGCATTTTCTCCGTAAGGGTGTCTAGGAAGTCGAGTTCGTTACGGAAATTCTGACCTTGAGCGTAGAGCCGCAGCAATTCTTTCGGAAAATGCAGATGATTTTCATCAGGCAGCAGGATCGCCGCAGGATGTGAATTCGCTCCTCCAACTAAATTGACCACAGCGTTGTACAGGTCTTTGTCGCAGACCTGCGAAGTCAAGGCGGCGATATACATCAACATCTCCTTGACCTGAACCCCGCAGAATTCGGTTCTTGGCTTTGACAAATAGAACGATTCGAGGTCTTGCGCCGTAATGGATGCCGCCTGCACAACTTTTACCGATCTTCGGATACGCTCCGCTTCTCCGCATGGCTGCAATCGCTCCAAAATCCGATCGGCATGCACGTCCAACGAGACAACCTCCGCTCCGGTACGTTCCGCATAACGAGCCCAGAGCGACGTGGAGTAGCCGGTACCCAATTCCAGAACAGCTCGGCAGCCGGCGTGAAAGACGATTTCCACCAACCGCAGATAATTACGAAACACTTGGGTCTGGTTCTCGTTGGGGAAGGGTAGGTGATCATAGAAAAGCGCCTCTACCGCTTCAGCGGAGTCGGTGATGGCGAGCGGCGCGATGATCTCCGGGTTGATTGGATGTGGTGTCTTGCAGAGCGCTTTCAAAGTCTCCGAACTGTTCGGGACTTTCAAAGATTGAATCTCGATCTTCGACACCTTTTGAACCGACGCCTGAGGTTCCTCTATCCCTTCCACTCGTCCCGGTTTCTCCCAGCAACCGCAGTATGAATCCCACTCCCCCGGTTTCTGCGTGATTTGCTCCCTGGTGCAGGAAGCCTGAAGTTCACGGCTAAAGAACGCTTCTTCGACATACATCAATTCCCGAAACATCGCCTGTAGTTTCTCGAAGCTATAGACACGATGAGCGTTGAAAACAATCGAAGGCGCGGTGTGGGTGATCGTGGTCGAAATGATCAGCCGTCCCCCGGGTTTCAAGACACGGATCATCTCCTTGACCGCTTTGATGTCCCCATCCAGGTCGATCTCATCGCCATAACGCCCTAAACCAAAATGTTCAATTGAACTCAACGAAACGACCAGATCGTACGAACAATCTGGCAAGTCCAATTTCTTAGCGTCGCAAACGATTACGGTTTCATTCGGGCAGCTCTGCTCCCGATGACGCACATCGAGGGTGGTTACATCGTACATCCCGAGAAGCCCGAGAACGAAATGACGATAAGAACCAATGTCCAGCACTGCTTTTGGTTTAATCTGGTTGACATGCCTGGCGGCAAAAGCACTCTCGAATTCGCCATATCCTGAAGGATGCTCCCCGACCTCCCAAGTCTCACGGGTGAAGATCTGGAATCCGCGGTTGTTGCGCTGAAGCTCCTGCAAGCCCTGCTGGTATCTTCGGCGCAACTCTTCTTTCTGCATGATTTGTGCCCCTTTATCAACGCGGGTG
>CAZCRQ010000135.1:5365-7678 GCA_964501095.1 uncultured bacterium
GGGTGCCCGGCACTACTTGTTGTGCAGAGGGAAAATTTCCCTGGGCTTCAACTTGATCGGCAACCGATGCTGTACGGTGATCAACTGTTATGGGTTTTACCCTCTTCTTCTCCATGCACTTTAGGAGAAACTGCACATAGCGGTTCAGCACCAGATCATCCGGATAGTGGATCACCTCCCGGATAAAACGCTCCCGTTGAGCTTCATCGTAAAACAGTGTCTTGGGATTGTCATGGAAGGTTTTGATCCGATTGAAGAGTTGATCGCGGTATTGCAAATCTGACGCGGAGATATAATGGGCGATGGTCGAGCGTCCCGCATGGAGATATTCCGGTTCGAGCACCGGTATGCGTCTCATGACCGCCTCGAACGCTGCGCTGGTGGACATGTCAAGAATCACATCCGCCCATTTCAGCAATGAACCAGTGTGGACATCTTCATGCGCCAGACGAAACCGCGGATGTGAGGCAAGTTTCATCCCGTCATAGACTGGCTGCAGCTCTTTCATCACAGTGCCGTATCGTGTATGCTGCTTGACGACCAGGTATAGTCTCGGGAATCGCAGCAGCATGGCAATGGAGCGGCAGACCTCCTCCCAGAAGATGGGGAAATTTTTCGCCCTCAGCAGGAATGCCACCTTCAAGTCCTCTTTTCCGCCGAAATCGTCATAAGAAGAGATGAGTGGACTAAGGATGTTTGTCCATTCATCATTGAAACGCGGCGAACCGAGAACCGGTATCCGCTCCGGCTCCATAAATGGCGAATAGCGTTGTCGGCAGAGGTTGTTCGGAACTATGACGTAATCGAACGCTGCCAGTTTGCCATACCCTTTCCAGTGACTGTAATCCAATTCATTCACATGAAGCATGCGGTTGATATGGGAAGCATCGCCGTGCGGGAGTGAAATGGTAGTCAGTCCATGTTTATGAGCGACGTTGATGACATTTTGGACAAAATCCGCCATAATCCAGTCGAAAGTGACCACTCCCTGGTCGACATCCTGAAACATGCTCTCGATTAAAGTTTCCGCAATTTGGGGAGCCTGCAGGATTTTATAGAGAGAGGCACGGGAATCGATCAACGGATCCAGGGAATGGTTGGTCTCCGGTTCCGGAGGGGCGTTGGGATCATGCAGCATTTCTGCCAGAGAATAGATCCGCACGCCCGAAAGACCGCGGAGGAAGCGAATACGATAATCTTCCAGATAATGACGGTCGCCGGTCAGGACAATGGCGGCGGGAAGCTGCGTTGTCGTCGCCCATTTGTAGATGATCGGGACAGTATGGTCGATGTCATTGTAATGGCGAAGGAAAAACAACGCCTTACGCTCTGCCATGATTCCCTCTTCTCGTGTTAAAGGGTGGCGTAAGCCTCCGTGCTTGCGATCCACTTTTAAAATTCTCCGGATCGTGCAGCAGCGAGCCGATCCCGCCATCGATCTCAAGAGCTGTGCCAGTGATAAATCCCGCCTGATCACTCGCTAAGAAATACACCGCTTGAGCGATCTCTTCCGGAGCAGCAAGACGCCCTAGGGGATGATAGTCGGCGAGTTCAGCAAGTGCGTCATCTTTTCCCAAAAATCCCGCGCGCAGCATCGGTGTATCGGTTGCCGCCGGCAGAATCGCATTGACTCGTACTTGTGGCGCAAGCTCAACCGCCAAGGCTTTGGTCATGGTCAACAATGCCCCCTTGCTCACTGCATACAGGGAAAAATCTGCCTTGGTCAGACGCGCATGAATGCTCCCGATATTCACCACGCAGCCCCGATTCCTCCGTAACGACGGCAGCAAGTAGCGAATTAACCAAAACGGCGCCAAGACATTGGTCTTCAGGGTTGTTTCCCAATCATCATCGGTGACCTGTTCAATCGGCTTGACAATCTGCACCGCGGCGTTGTTGACCAGCACATCGACACCTCCCTGGGCAATCTCAAGTTGCGCTTGGATCATCGGATTATTGTTCTCAGAACATTGACTGATGTCATACTGGATGATCTTGAAAGGGAGTTGCGTATTGGATTGCCGATCAATCCCGACGACACGGTAACCATTTTTATGGAAGAGTTCCCCGATCGCTTTTCCGATCCCACTTGCTGCCCCAGTGATGATGGCTGTTTTCATTTGTCAGTCCGATAGTTGTAGGTATGGAACTTTCCGATCATTCCCACTCCTGCACAACTATGTAGCATGGGCGTCCCGCCCATGACACGGGGCGTCCCGCCGCCACCTTATGTAGCATGGGCGTCCCGCCCATGACACGGGCGTCCCGCCGCCACCTTATGTAGCATGGGCGTCCCGCCCATGACACGGGCGT
>CAZCRQ010000136.1:0-7674 GCA_964501095.1 uncultured bacterium
ATCGCCACCTCCGAGACAGAGAAGTACAGACAGCCTGACGTGGCTTTCGATCCCACAGAAGGCGAGAACCTGACAAACGATTTTTATGTCGTCTATGCAAAGAAACCTTCCGGAGATTCCTATTACCGGGATATCCTGGTGGTCAGATACGCTTATGATGACGAAGATTACGAATGGACAGCAGGCTCACCTTACATCATTTCGAACGTCTCCGTAACCGAAAAAGTTGTAGCAAACCCCGCCATTGCAGTGGACGATGAAGACAACATTTTAGTGGTATGGGAACAAAAGCTGCCGATAAGCGGATCGGGTAGTTATGATTGGGAAATACACGGTAAATGTGTCGAGAATGATTTATCGACAGTCGTGCTCGATGAATTTACCTGTGGTCTTGGGGGAGAGACCTCAACCATACAGTCAAAACCTGATGTAGTTTGGATCGGCACAACATTGAATATTCCCAAATTTATGGTTGCTTATCTTCAGGCAGATGGATCAGTTTCTGAGAATGGCATATTTATGCGGAGAATACAGCCTAAAGGTGTCACAAAATTTAGTGATCCGAAGGCAGTACAGTTGAATACTGCTACAATCTATGGAGATGAACCAGAACTTGCTAAAACCGGAGATTATTTCGTATGCGCCTTTACTTTTGCCGACAATACAGGATCACCTCCTAAGCCTTATTCTGTGAGGAGTAAACAATATGATTCACCATTAGCTTATGACCTTCCCTCAGGTTGGGAAGATCCAATAGAAGTGACAGAAACTGATGTTTTTACTTCTATTTCCTCACATGTTGGAGTTGCTGGCAGACCTGATGATTTCTACGACATTGTTTTTGCTGCTGAAGTAAATGGTGATCGTTATATATATGTTGGACTCTGCGAAATTGAGGAAGATACAACCATAGTTGAAAATTGGAGCGTCGATGACGATGCAACTTTTGATCATCCAGCAGTTGCTATCGCACCAGATTTCACCGTCGAAAATCCTGATCAATATGATGTAAATCGTCGGTTGGTTGTCTGGCAGACCGATAATGATGAAAATGGTTTTGGCATCTGGGCTCGATTTGATCCGGAACATTGCCCGTATGAATCGCAAAAGCGGATTGGCAAAAGAAAAGAATCGGAAAATGATGGCGATTTACCTGTAGGATTTGTTCTAGATAAAGCTTATCCGAATCCGTTCAATGCTGCGGTCATCATACCGTTTACATTGCCAGAGTCAGGGGAAGTAACGATTACACTATTCAATCTCCTTGGACAGCAGGTCTTTCGGACGAATCAATTATTCACCGCTGGGCGGAAATATTTTGAATTCGAGGCTTCAATTCAGGGGGAAAATCTGGTCAGCGGGATGTACTTTCTTCAAGTTCGATTCAATGACCAGGAGCGCACCCAGAAGGTGATACTATTGAAGTAATGTTGACAGGAGTGACAAGATTGGCAAGTAATTGAAAAAATAAATGATATTGAAGATGTTAGGGATTGCGCAGTTTGTTCAACGCTAGGGCAAAATCACCGGTCGTGCCGAGATGATTCACCGGCATCCTCCGCCCCGGTTCTTTGTACCAGGACAAGTAGCCGGGACCACCCAGTCTGGCGGCGGTTAGACCCAGCTAGGTAGCCCGGAGGCGCCGTCGCTGTCTCTTAGTCACATCTTTTCCATGGCGAGTTTCCAACCTTCTCTTCATTCTTGTAGTCAACCTTCTCTTCGTTCTTGTAGTACAAGGAACTCGTAAAGATCTGCTTCGCGGTCACATACCGTAATCACGCGAGATATATGCGATCCAAAACGTTCTGCTGCACGAGACAGACTGACATTCTCCAAAAACGGTTTCAGTCCAAACAAGCGTATCCTTAATCATTTTAGCCTCCTCCTGCAATATGGTTTGATGAGGATACGCTTTAAAACCGTTTTTGCTCCATGAAAAGATGTGACTAAAAGATAGCGACAGCACGTCCGAGATACCTGGCTCGCCACACAGTTCAACGTTTGGGCGGAAGTGGTCAAGTTGGGCGAGCAGGTTGTGGTGCGGGGGCTTCGTCCGGCGGTTCACGATGAAACCGTGGTCTTCATCGAGGGCGCACATCACTTGGGAAGAACAGAATTAGCGAAGGAGTTTGAGCGAATGATTGCTCCTTAAGTAAATTGTAACCTCTGGAAGCAACTCCAAAGATTACAATATATCTAAGAGATAGACAGATCATGCACTTACAAGCCCTTAAACTTATACGCCAGGTTCTTCAACGGGAGGACGCTCAATTTCACCCAGGTCAATGGGAATGTATCGAAGCGTTGTTGCAGAGGAAGCGGTTGTTGGTGGTGCAGAAGACCGGTTGGGGAAAGAGCATGGTATATTTCCTGGCGACTCGGTTTCTCCGCGACCAAGGGAGCGGTTTAACGCTATTGATCTCCCCGTTGCTTGCCCTGATGCGTAATCAGATTCAGGCGGCGGTTAGTCTCGGGATTACGCCGGACTCGATCAATTCCACCAATGCCGATGAGTGGCGCGAAATCGAGCAGAAACTCTTCAGGAACGAAATCGACTTGCTGCTCATCTCCCCCGAACGCTTAGCGAATGAAGAGTTCCAGCAGAATGTACTGCGACAAATAGCTTCTCGGGTGGGATTGTTTGTGGTCGATGAAGCGCATTGCATCAGCGACTGGGGTCATGATTTCCGTCCAGATTACAAGCGGATTGTCCGGATTCTCCGCGCTCTCCCCGCGAATATCCCAGTTCTCGCTACCACCGCCACGGCGAACGACCGTGTGGTGCAGGATATCGCCGCGCAGCTCGGTAACTTGGCTATCCTGCGAGGACCATTGATACGTGAAAGTTTACAATTGCAAAATATTCAGCTTCCCAGCCCGGCAGAGAGAATGGCTTGGCTGGCGGAAAACCTTTCGAAAATCGATGGCAGCGGGATCATCTACACCTTGACTATTCGTGATGCTGAGCGGGTTTCAGACTGGCTTTTAAAAAACGGAATCCTCGCTGAAGCGTATCATTCTGAAGTTGAAAACCGTGAGGAACTTGAAGAGAAGCTGGTGCGTAACGAGGTCAAGGCTTTGGTGGCGACAGTCGCCCTGGGGATGGGATTCGACAAACCCGACCTGGGATTTGTCATTCATTATCAGCGTCCAGGGTCGGTAGTCCATTATTACCAACAAGTTGGACGAGCCGGAAGAGCGCTTGCTAATGCTTATGGGATTCTCCTCTGCGGCGAAGAAGATCGGGAAATCACCGATTACTTCATCCGCAACGCTTTTCCCCCACAAGTGCATGTAAATAATGTTCTGTCCGCTCTTGAAAAAGCCCAGGGTGGATTGACAATCGGGATGATCCAACAGAAGATAAATTTAACTTTCGGGGACATCAGCAAGGTGTTAAAATTGCTGTCGGTGGAACATCCTTCGCCGGTGCTGAAGGATGGAACCAGATGGTTTCGCACCGCAACCTCTTATCGTCTGGATACTGCTCAGATCGAGAAGCTCTGCCGAATACGTGAAGAAGAACAGCAGACAATGATGAACTACATGCACTCGGACAAATGCCTGATGCGATTTCTCTCGAAAGCACTGGATGATCCATACGCACAGGATTGTGGGAAGTGCGCAGTCTGCCGTGGGGAGCCTTTGCTGCCCGAAAAGCCATCCTTGAAATCGACTCACGAGGCATCTATTTTTCTACGACGCAGTCATCAGCGGATCGAGCCGAGGAAACAGTGGCCTAGCCCAAGTCCATTTGAGTCCTGGGGTTGGAAGGGAAAGCTTAAGGAGGATCTCAATGCTGAAGAGGGACGTGCATTGGCGTTATGGGGCGATGCCGGTTGGGGACGGATGGTGCAGCAAGGGAAATATCAGGCGGGAAGATTCTCCGATAACCTCATCGAGGGATGTGTCGAGATGATCCAATCATGGAGTCCGGAGCCTTTTCCCACCTGGCTGACCTGCGTACCTTCCCTGACTCATACTGCCCTCGTCCCCGATTTTGCCCGACGGTTAGCGGAGAGGCTGAACCTGCCTTTTATCCCCTGTATTCGTAAAGTGAAACAGAATGCCCCCCAGAAAGAGATGCAGAACAGCTATCAGCAGGCGAAAAACCTAGTGGGTGTGTTTCAGATCGATCCAAACGCTCCAAAAGATCCGGTATTTTTAGTTGATGACATGGTCGATTCACGTTGGACAATGACCGTCCTCGCCGCTATATTGCGACAGCACGGGTGTGAAGCGGTTTTTCCCCTGGCTTTGGCATTGAATTCGTTTTAAATTTTGGATATTCTTTCTATGCAGTCACAAGAACTCACAGACGACAGCAAAGTCATCCTCCTCTTGTGCGGGAATTTCGGCGATTGTAGCAAAAAAGATGCTATAAGACCTTTAATTGTCAACGAATATAATCGAATTGCTTCCTGGCTGGGATCGCGTGAGTTGCACCCAGGATCGCTTCTGGAACCGGAGATATTTACCTCCCTGCAGAATGATTTACCGCAATTCTTCGAGGGGAATCGTCTGTATGGTTTGCTGCAACGCGGGGCGGCGCTGGCGTTTGCCATCGAAAAGTGGATGAATAAAGGAATCTGGATTCTTACCCGCAGTGATGAGCGGTATCCAGCCAGATTGCGCAATCATCTGAAAAACAGCAGCCCGCCGGTTCTCTTTGGGGTAGGTGATGACAATTTATTAGCACACTCCGGAATGGCGATTGTCGGCTCACGTAACATCGATTCAGAGAGTGAACGATATACTCAGGAGATTAGCCAGCATTGTGCCGCCCAGGGGGTCATGGTCATTTCGGGCGGTGCGCGCGGCGTGGATAAAATTGCCATGCTTGCAGCGCTTGAAGCGGGCGGTGCCGTGGTGGGAGTGTTGGCGGATAGCTTGCTGCGTGCTTCAGTCTCGAGTAATTTCCGGGAGGCGATTGTTGATGCACGTCTTTTACTTCTCTCACCCTTTAGCCCGGAGGCAGGTTTCTCTATTGGAAATGCGATGGGCAGGAACAAGATCATCTACGCTTTGTCACAATTTGCTTTGATCATTCAAGCGGAATTGGGAAAAGGTGGCACTTGGGCGGGTGCAGTTGAGGAACTCAAACGTACCGTACATATACCACTTTTTATACGCAATGAAGGAAATATCGCCGAGGGAAATCGTGAATTATTGAAACTTGGCGCAATTGCTTTCCCGAAACGCCCCTGGAATGAAAAGATGTTTCCCCTAGTTGCCAATTATAACAGATCTGATTCTTCAAATTCGAAACAGACTTCGCTTTTCAACGGATTTTGAAGATATATATAATTTTAATGATATAATATGTTTTTATACCTTGACAATGACCATTGTTAAATGCTGGAAATTTTAATTCACAAATACTTATGTCTAAAAATGGGGAGAGCGGGAGGATGACATGGATATACCAGATGTTTTTAACCGAAAGCGCAACTTTATAATGCCAATGGGAATTATTTTAATCCTGTTATTTGTTCAAATCCAGCAGTTTTTTGCCCAAACCTGGCGTCATCCAGGACCTTATGGTGGAAGCATCACCGCCATTGAGGTTTTTCCGGAAAATGTCGATATTATTTATTTAGGCGTAGGGAGTCGAGGTATTTTCAAAAGCACTGACGGCGGTGAAAGCTGGCAGCATTATGACGAAGGGATTCCTGCCAGTGACCAATACGGTCAGGTGCATCCAGTAATTAAATTTATTCGTTGCCACCCGACTGATGAAAATGTTGTTTTCGCGAGCATCGAACACACTAACATTCCAGAAAGAAGCCCCCTCCTGAAAAGCAGCGATGGTGGTGAGTCATGGAATTATTCGTTGACCGGATTGCCGGTTGATTGTTCAATATGTGATCTCTGGTTTAATCCTGAAAATCCAGACATACTACTATTAGCTGGACGGCAACCTTCACTGGAATTATGGCGCAGTGAAGACTGCGGGGAAAGTTGGACAGCGCTGGATCAATTTCCCCGTCCTGATAGTGAATGGGAAGTATTTTGGATTAGGCTTCGCGGCGATGGATCAAATACTGGGCATGTATTTGCCCTGGCGACTGATCCGGAGTACATGACCGAATTATACGAAAGCTGGGATGCTGGAATAACCTGGTCTACATTATTTACTTATGATCGAAATATACTTATTGATAATTTTGCAGTCAATCAGAGCGATAGCGATATTCTGCTTGGAATCAATAAATATTTATTCCCTGCTGAATCATTGTTACGATCAATAGATGGTGGTTACAATTGGAGATACATTCAACGACCCCAAGGTTTAACTGACGGCTATCTCGATTATATCGAAGTCGATTATAAAGGAAATTTCTATATCTCCAATCAGGTACGACTTTATAAAACTAACGATTCAGGAGATAATTTTACCGTCATTTATGAGGATCCAATGCCTTATCCTTTCAAAGTTGCAGCAAATAATTTCCCGATGATATTAATCGCGCCTCCTCCCGGACTTTACATTTCGTACGATGGCGGAGAGAATTTTGAAGCAAGATATAGAGGATTGACAGCAAGGAGTGCTAATATCCCAGTAGCTATAGGAAATAGTCCAGGTTTAATTATTTTATACAACTATGATTCTAGTTATTTATATCGTACACCAGAAATCCAGGGTGATTATTGGGTGACTTATGAAATGGATGCACGAGTATACTGGCTAGAATCCCATCCGGATTACCCGGACACGCTTTTCAGAACCGGAAGCGGTTCTGGATTGATGCGTAGTTTCGATGGCGGTTACAGTTGGGAAACAATTTCCGAGGAAGGCAACTTCTATGAAGGTATGATTCAATTCAATCCACAGGATCCTTCTATTATCTATACCGTGAGGAATGGAAGGTTTGAAGCCTGGTCTGATAATGGTAATGTAAGAATGATGACAACCGAAGGTAATAGATTCAATAATGGTTGTAAATTTCAGATTCATCCCGCTAATCCGCAGCATATTTATTTATTCTCTGGAAGTTGGTTTCTTGTCTCGACTGACGGCGGTCAATCATTCGTTGATATATGCAATACCAGGAGATATAATAAATTTATCGACATAAATCCTACCAACGAAAATATCTTAACCGCTTTGCAATTAGATAATATAGATGTTATTTATCGTTCTATAGATCAAGGCGCAACTTTTATTCAGACTCCGGCGCAACCGCAGTTACAGGCACGTCAGTTTATCAACTCCCTTAAATTCCGCCCCCAAACTAATGAATTGTATATCGGCACCGATAACGGACTCTGGGTGAGCACCGACGACTGCGAGACGATAAAATTGTTTACCGGACCCTACTATCGTCGAGTCCGGGGAATCGATTTCACCACCGACGGCAACGCTTTGCATATCGGCACCGCAGAGGATGGAGTCTGGACTTATATATTCCACGACAATTCTGTCTCAAATGGCTGGCATCGGAGTAAACAACCGAAAACCTGCACCTTGCCAACCATCTTCCCCAATCCATTTAACCAAACAACCACCGTACATTTCAACATATTTGAAAACAGCCACATCCGAATTGATATCTTCAACTTGAATGGGCAATGTGTCGGCAGATTGCTCGATGCTCCTTACAATTCCGGAGAATACTCAATTCCCTGGAATGCTCAATCTCTGGCGTCCGGAACCTATATTTTCAGAATCCA
>CAZCRQ010000137.1:0-4672 GCA_964501095.1 uncultured bacterium
ACGATGGAGCTAACAAGTCTATTTTTCCGTCAGCCGAGGACGGCTGACGGCACACTAAACGAAAAAAGGTCTGCAGGGTAATTCCTGCAAACCTTTTTACTTTCTGATAGATAACGGTCACTCCGCTACCCAATCAGACCTGCGACCATCTGCGGCACCATGTTCGCTTGCGCCAGCATGGAGATACCGGACTGCATCAGGATTTGAGTACGGACAAAGTCACTCATTTCCTCGGCAAGATCTGCATCTCGTACTTGTGATTCCGATGCGGTTGCGTTTTCACGCGAGATTTGCAGAAACAGCAAGGAGTTTTGCAACCTTTCGACATGTGCGCCGATTCGTGTCCGTTCCGCATCTTTCGATGCAATCGCCGTGTCCATAAGTGTGATTGCGCTTTGAGAGCTGAGGGTGTCGAGTAGATTGGAATCACTCAATCCCAATGCGTTTGCTGACATATCACTGAGATTGACGAAATAGTAGTCGATGCCGCTGGTATTATAAATCCCAATATGGAATTTAATACCGTCAGTGCCGCTACTATACGTTCCATCCAACAGATGTAAACCATTATAATTGGTCGTTTGGGCAATCCGCGTGATTTCGGATTTCAACTGTTGGAACTCAACGTCGATGTGCTCTCTGTCGGTGCTGGTCAATGCGCCATTGGATGCCTGGACGGCTAATGCACGCATGCGATTCAACTTCTCGTCGATGACAGACATCGCTCCCTCGGCAGTCGCCAAGAGGTTGATGTTGTAATTCGCATTCTTCTCCGCTTCAGTCATGGATGAAATTTGTGCGCGAAACCGTTCACTGATTGCTAATCCTGCAGGATCATCCCACGAATAGTTGATCCGTAATCCGGAACTGAGTCGCATGACTGCGGAATCGAGATCATGCTGAAGCGTTGAAATATTACGCTGCGCATTCAACGAGAGTAGGTTGTGGTTGATTCGGGTACTCAATGGGCACCTCCTTTCTTTCATAGCATTACTTTTCGCAAGCACGGAGGCTTGCGCTGCTGTGCCCTGGTTGAATATGTTGATCGAAAACCAGCACTAATGACCATAAGGGACTGTCACCTTTCGTGGATCTGATCGACAGGATCAGAGGCGGTTACGGTCAAGGTTTTCTTTTTGGCTTGTCAAAGAACGAATCGAATGGTGTAACGTTGATCGCATGCCCCCACGGTTTTTTAACCAGGGATTGCCATCCCTGGTTAAGGAACAAAATTCAAATCGGTCAATTCGTAAGCACGGAGGCTTACGCTACTTAATTACCTTTGGAATCGAATTGCGCCTTGGCGAACAACTTACGCAGGAGGTAATCAGACATAGTTTCAGCGAGTTGAGTCAAGTGTGATTCATCCATCCCCGGCATGGCGGCTTCGGCGGCTTCTTTCGCTGCCATCTCAGTGTCCAACTTCTTTCTGGCTCCTTCCAAAGTGTATCCTTCTCGATGAACCAGTTTGTGAATCCGTTCAATTAACTGGATGGCACTATCGTCATAACGCCGCTGATTACCCGGGGTTCGAATCGGGTTGAGGAACTTAGCGAATTCCTTCTCCCAGAAGCGCAGGGTTGGTTTCGGCACACCTGTGATTGCGTGAACCTGACCGATACTATAGAGTTTTCTTGATACATCCGAATGGATATTCATGGTTGTTGCCTCCTGGATAATAGCTGATTCCGGCTAAAGTGCCAATAATGAGCGAATGGAACCAGATTGCCATTACCCAACTAGCTGACCAACCATTTGCGGAATCATATTGGCTTGAGTAAGCATCGAGATTCCAGACTGCATCAAGATTTGAGCCCGGACAAACGCACTCATTTCCTGAGCGACATCCGCATCACGAATGAATGATTCTGCATGAACCGCATTCTCGTGACTAATCTGGAGATTTTGAATCGTGCTTTGTAGACGATTGACATAAGCTCCGATCTGGGTTCGAATGACATCCTTGGAATCGATGGCATCATCAAGCATCGAGATCGCGGATTGCGCCGCCGCGGTATCCAATACGTTCAAATCCTGAATTCCCAGCGCACTTGCGGTGACTGCGCCCAAGGAAACGAAGTAATAGTCATCGTCAGGGGAGTTGTAAGTGCCGATGTGGAATTTCAATTTGCCCGTACTGTTGTTTACATCATCGGGATCAACACCTGAAAAGTTTCCATTCAACAGGTACAAACCGTTATAATGGGTGGTGTTGGCAATTCGGTCGATTTCACTCTTGAGTTGAATGAATTCCTGGTTGATTGACTGACGATCAATGTCGGTCAAAGCGCCATTTGCGGACTGTATCGCCAGAGCGCGCAAGCGAATCAACTTTTCATCGATCACACTCAGCGCACCTTCTGCGGTAGCTAGCAGGTTAATGTTGTAATTAGCATTCTTTTCCGCTTCCTGCATTGAAGCGATTTGTGCTCGAAAACGTTCTGACACCGCAATCCCCGCGGCGTCTTCCCACGCATAGTTCACGCGTAAACCTGAACTTAACCTGGTTACCGCCTGATCTAGAGACTGCTGTGTGCGCCAGATATTCCGTTGCGCATTCAGCGACAGAATATTGTGATTAATACGTGTACTCATGGCTCCTCCTTCATCTTTTTTTCTAAGCCTGTTTTTGCATTATCGAGGGCGATACTTTGCCTGGGAACGACGATCGCACTGCCTCAATAATCCTTCTGCTCTCTTTATCGGAATACTGAACTCAAAACTTTAACCTTTACTCCGGAGAGGCTGGAGTTTTCTTCGCTCGCTAACTGAAGTTTGGAGGTTATCTTCTTATATAACAATGTATTATGGATCTTTTATAGTTGGATGGATTGTTCGGGATTTGTACTTTTCTACTGAGGGATTTTTCAAGCAGAGAGGGAGAAATTGTGGATAGTAGTTTCAGGTATTTTTTTGCCGTGGAGCTTTATTTTCTAACCGGGGTGTCTAATTTAAGAAAGTATTGGGAAATCCGGTCTCGGTGATCGCCCTGGATTTCGATCAACTGATCCTTGACCGTCCCGCCGGTACCCAACAGGGTTTTCAACTCCTTCCCGATTTTCTTCACTTCCTCGAGTTGGAAATCACGTGTTTCGACAATGGTTACGGTTTTTCCGCCGCGTCCTTTACGTTCAATACGCAGGACAACCTCACGTCGAGCGGGATGAATCTGAGGAGTATCGGATTCCTTTATGGATTCTGCTGGTGGGATGCCGGTGCTGTAGACCAGCTCATCTCTTCGTTTAAAGTTCATTTTATATTGTAAACCAGTAAGGATGTTTTATCACCAGGTGGGTGTCGGACGTCGTTGACCATGCTCCACCGCGCATGGCGAATTACGTGTGACATGCTCCTTCAATAGGTTGCACCATAAAGCGTTAAAGGTATGGCAGCTCTTGGCGCCATCGACATTCTCCCTTGGCAATTCGGCATGTTCACACGCGAGGCTACACCAATGATGCCGGGAAGAGGTAATTCCCGCATTGTCGGTAAATTTTCTTCCGGGCAGAGGATGATTGCTGTTATTTTTTAGGTATGGCAATGATTTATCATCGCCAGGCACTTTATGATTCATCGGAGAATCGCCTGACCTATGCTTTAAATTATCAACCGAGGACGGTTAACACTATCATACTTGACTTGATTGATACCTCGCTTATTTAGAAGCGTCCGCTATATCGTTACTGGAACCAACTCAAAAAGCAATCTATGTATGTCTGCTGTTGGAACTCGATGTGAGAGGTGTAACATCTCGATTCCCACCACCTGCCCTTTCTCATTATAGTCAATGATAATGCCTGGTGAAACCTCTTCGGATTCAAGCACAGGTTCTTCACTGAGGCTCAAATAAAGAGCATCCGCCTTATGATCGACCTTAAGTTTCATAGGTTCTTGATCCTTCTATCGAAAAAAACGGTGATAATTCGAAATCTCGCATGCATGATCTGTGAGAGTATATTTGATGACCTACTCCAGAAAGCCGATGTAGGTCGGGGTTGCCAAACCCGACCTACAGAACTCTATTATCTACTTCACTAATATCATCTTCTGTGTATGAACCCGGTTCTGATACTCAAGAGTGACAAAATACAATCCACTTGCCATCTCCGAAGCCATGTCAGCCGTGTGGAACTGGAATTGATGAGCGCCGGCTTCGTACTCCCGGTTAAGAGAATGTACCGTTTGCCCCAGTGAATTAACGATGTCAATGGAAACCTCGCCTTTGCCTGGCAGACTGAAGGGTATTACAAATGACGGATTGAACGGATTGGGATAACCGTTCAAAACAGCAAATGATGTCGGTAGTTCTGCGGCAGTGAGCGGAATCAGTGCATATCCGCCTTTACCATAGGTGAACGCCGCGGAGGCATTGAGAGCTTCAACCGCCAGCGGACTGTTCTCTCCGTCCTTGACAACCCATTGAATCCGATGACCGGGAGTGAATCCGGGTAAACCCTGTTCCGGCGCGCCTTGCCAGGCGATTACTGGTGTCAGGTTCCGCGGATTATCCACGCTTGATCTTCCAACTAAAAGATCCCCATCATACAGCTCCACGACAGATGGATTCCTCGCGATCAATGATTCATTGAATTCAACAATTACCGGATATGGCAGTCCGGTTATGCAGATATCTGAGTATTCCTGCCTCTCGCAAGCACGGAGGCTTACGCTA
>CAZCRQ010000137.1:4772-7582 GCA_964501095.1 uncultured bacterium
CCTCTCGCAAGCACGGAGGCTTACGCTACCCCTCAGGGCATCATCGTCAGAAGCAAACGATTCTCTAAGCGCTCCAGGATTATACTGGAAAGTGATCCCCTCCTCGAGAAAGATCATGTAACCCTCACCGGGGATCAGGTTGCCGAGGGTGTTGAGCAAGCCAGGGATCCAGAAATGTCCATCATCGTTCATAATAATTACGATAATATCCTGAATGGATTCCAAAGCGGCTACAGCAGGCATGGATTGGGAGAATGGATAGCCCAGCCAGTTCCAGATATTGGGATTAAGGACATACTCCTGCCCGGGATCGAGTAGAGCGCCGGCAACTACCCATTGATCGAATGAGGAAGAGAAGATCTGATAGCCCTCTCCCGTAGAAACATCACCGATGGTATTAACAAGCTGTGGGATATAGATCGAACCATTGTCTTCATAAGCGATCGCCAGATTCTCAAGACTGGCAAACACCTCACTGACCGCGGGCTCTTCAGGCATGATATAGAGTGAAACCAGCTCGAAGCGATTTCCCGCGACATCGATATTCATCACAAGCTGATCGATAGGAGGAACGACAATTGTTGCCGCCAACGACGACCAGCGGGAGCAGTCGCCCTGATCATCGCGTCCACGTACCGTATACCACAACTCAAGCTCGCCTTCCTCAATGGTGCGATCGAGGAGGAGAAAATCATCAGGATATTCCTCTTCTAGTAACACCGCATCATTATAAGCTGTAAGCGGCGAAATGGCGTCGGCATAGAATCCCTCGCCGAGCACATTGGTATCAGTGACATACGCCAGACGTAATATCATACGTTCACCGACATGATCCTCCAGTGGGAATGTAGCGGTAATCCAGCCATCGGAATCTCCGGTTATCCCATTTCCGTGATTTCTGTCATGGGGATCATAGTTGGTAGTGAGATTGCCCTCCAGATTGACAAACTGACCGTTGTCAAAACTGGCTTGAACGTACGCATAATCCCAATTCTCTTCTATTTCACACCACACCATAAGCTCCAGAACATCGCCTTCCTGCACGGTGTACTCCAACTGCGTGGTCATGACATTGTTCATATTTCCGCCATATCCGCCAAAATAGCTGAAATCGCCGTCGAACGCTCGTGCTTCCGAACGTTCAAATCCGTCGAACTCCCAATAATCAGTTTCACGTTCGGCATCGTCATTAAGAAGCACTTCGGCGATCTCCAAGATGTCATAAGCGATGGGATCATTACCATACTCATCCGGAGGTGTAATCCAGCTCATGGTGAACACCCCGGAGACCGTATCCTCCAGCGCAATCTCAGGCGGCGCTGGGGGATAAAAAATAAATGGATTTCCGCCCCTCTCACATAATCGAAGAAGCGGTTCTTCCTGCTGTTGCACCAGAAATGGGATTCGGTTGGTGGGGGGCCAAAAGCCGTCGTTATCTCCGCCGACCTCGAAGGATAAGGCAAAAACACGGTTGTCAGCGCCTCCTTCTTGCCAATCGGAAGCGTCGCCATTCACTGGATAGAGCAACTCCGGCGGTGTGCCCTGGGGCCATCCAAGTGTTTCATTGATATAACTTGCCAAACGCTCATAGATGTACGGATGCGCCGTTTCCGCAGTTGGATTATAGCTATAGGGATAAAGCATGTAGTTGCCATACGAATGGTAGTTCATGCTCGAAACGAAATGCCTGGAATTGACAAAATTGATGACAGCTTGGGTTTCCGGCTCAGATGCCGCCGATGTGCCACGGTAGGTTTCATCACGCGGATTTGGTGAGGAGCCTTCATCGTCATAGCCCCACATGTAAGGGAAATTACGATTCAGATCTACGCCCCGTATGACGTTATTCACCCGGCGTTTGTTTTTCCGCCACATCCCACCGCCATTAGGATTTAGTTCTTCGTTGTAAGTATAACCATCCGGATTCACGATCGGCATAATCCAGATTTCCCGGCTGTCAACCAACTCCGTGATCCGCTCATTTTCACCGTAATTCTCTGCCAAAAGTTCGCAGAAGTTCATGACAACAAGCGGTACAATCACCTCGCGTGCATGGATGGTGGCGTTGATAAATATCTCCGGTTCATCCTCGTCAACATCTGGATTATCGGAAATTTTAAACACCCACATCGGGCGATCTTCGAGGGATACTCCAACTGTCTCGATCTCGCTGGTGATCTCGGGGTATGTCGCAATGAAATCATCCGCCCAGTCCTGAATCTCGCTGAATGTGGGGTAACCGCCCATTTCATCCAATTCATAATCCAAACGGCTCCGGTAATAGGCTTCGAGGTCGGCAATGACAATTCTGTAAAACAGCCCGAAAGATTCCAGTCTTTGGACATCTTCCTCCCAACCTACTACTTCGGCGAAATCCGGTTCAATTTTCACAATATCAAAATTGCCTGTCAGTAAGTGATCGTAAGCCTCCCGATCAGGCAAATAGACATTCAACAATGGAGTCGCCACTGCCAGGGCGCTCAGGGACATCACAATGACAGCGGTCAGTAGTGCATACAGTTTCTTCATTTCTCCCTCCGTTTGACGGTTATTAAATCAATACTTGGTTTTATGTTTTAGGCTATTCAGGCTGTCAGAGAAGGGAAAAACATGGCGTCGGTGTCATTCCCGCTTTCCAGGCTGTCCGAGAATAGCTTAAAACGCTGCAGGCGTCATTCCCACGAAGGTGGGATTCCAGGCAACTGTGTATTTATATGGGAATTTCAGCTATTATAATAAAATCTAATTATAGCGATGTTCAATTATCAGATTTAATTATATACATTAAATTTATCACATTGTCAAGACTG
>CAZCRQ010000138.1:0-7473 GCA_964501095.1 uncultured bacterium
CCCACCATCTCGTAATACTGCTGTGACTTCTCCAGAGGCAGTTCATGGGTGAACCAATCGGGAAGGTATTTCATCTTGTCTTCCCAGTCAAAGTACAGCCAATCGTCATCAGTCATGCCAGTTGGCGGGAAGGGTGGATCGACACTATTACTGATAGTATTATAATTTTTTGCCAACCACAACTCATAAGTCCGATAAATGTCTTCATTCCAGGTGTCATCGACATATTTTTTGTATTCGGTTTCTTTATCTTCTCCGCGGATGCCGTAATTGATCGCCCCTGCCCAGCAGCCGATCTCGATGGCGAAAAAGAGCGCGGATTTGATATAGGAACCGGCATACAATTCCCCGGCGCCCGGAATCATGGCTGAGAGTAACGCCGCCTTCCCCGGGTGGCGCCATCCCTCGGGGCGTTCAACGTAGTAATTCCCGTACTCATCCACTTGAGGCTCCTCCGGCGCAAAAAGCGCCAATCTCTGACGCAATTCATAAGATTGAGGTGAAACACTCAGTGGCTTTTCGGTAATGCCCGGTAATTGCCAACCATTATTGCCATCGATGTTTTTTTCAATTGCCGGTGTTAGAAACACCGGCGAATCTAACGTACAGTCATCGCCTGGCAAAGTCCCCTCAGCCGTGTCGGCAAAAACGGCTGGGATTGTGCTCACCAACAGCGCCGCTAGTATTACATAAATCAGATTTTTCATTTTAACCTCATTTATAAAAAGTTCTCGAGGGAAATATCGTCTCAAAATCGAATAATACTGTAAGATAGTACCGCCACTTGGGCGGATAAGTTGTCGTCTCGTTTCGCTCGGTCATGGTGATCCGATCCAATCCCCGTGCGGCGGTAAAGGTGATGGCGGTCGGGAAGCCGTACCAGCCGTACAGCTTGGCGCGAAGTTCAATCCCGACATCCGTTTTTAGCTCGTCCAATCTGAAATCCCGCAACCGATCATCCTTATCACGATTCCCCCAGGCATCTCCAACATCGGCGAACAATCCGGCAAAGAGACCATCGAAATGGAGCCAGGCGAATCTCGGTTGCGGCGCGATGAAGAGAGGGTGACGCAGTGTAAGGCTGCCGATCAGGCGACGTGTGCCTCCCAAGCTGTAATAGGTATACCCGCGCATCCCATGCAGTCCCCCGGCGTAAAGATACATGAAGGAATCGACTTCATGGTCAAGATATCCGGCGCGTATCCGCGGCTGAAGCACCAATTCACCAACCGGATTATACCAAGTGGTCGCATCAGTCTCAAAACGCCAGTATTTGTATGGAGTGTAGACTTCTTGGATGGTGTATCTCTCTGCATTAACCTCGAAACCTTTGATAAATTGGTTGTCTTCGAAGGCTGCGGTCAATTGCGCCCGGTAACCGGCTTTCGGATGGACATTGCTGCGCACCGCCTCTGGCAGCAAATCCAAATCAACACGCGCCTGGATGTACTTCCCCTTGAAATATGTGTAATGGAACTTCGTCAGATCTTCATAAGTCTGTAATGCCTGATAACGACTCCAGGCGCCCCGTACTTCCAGCTCAGTCGGTGTGGAGAGTCGCATCCTGGCGCCAAGGTCCAACTCCAACAGATTGAAACTGTAATCGATGCCATAAGCGGCGTATTTCGGTTTCCAGTAATCCCCGGCTGAGGTATCCGATCCGATTATCTTATAGGTATCATCGAAGCGTTGATCAGTCACCCGGCGGATATAATATCCCTCGATGAATAAGGTTGGACGAAAGGGATGAAATTCCAGCATCGAAAAGAGATCGTATTCCTTCAACTTGTTGACCGAAACTCCGCCAAAATAGAAGATCTTCTCGAGAAAATCGCTGCTATAAACATAAAGTCCGGGCTTGAAATACCCATAATCCCAGGCGATACGCGGAATAAAAAAGAGATGTTCGAAAATTGGACGATAGGATCGGGAGGCTGCGGAATCCACCTGGGAGTCATCGTAAGCGATCACCGGCAACTGCTTAAGATAATCAGAGTCGTATGTCATCGCCTGCTCATCGACCGGAGCAGGAGAATTGAGGGTGCCCGGCGCTACTTGTTGTGCAGGTGTGAAGATTCTCAACTCAAAACCATCATTGCCAAATTCCGTGTAAGCGATTTTCCCCTCCTGGCTGACTGACGGCATGAAGGCGCCGCCGATAACATTTGTCAACGCTTCTCTCGCCCCGGTTTCCAGATTCAACCGATAGAGGTTGAAAATACCGGTTTCATCGGAAGAATAATAGAGAAATTTGCCATCGGGGGTGATTGTCGGATCTCGCTGATCGCCGGCGCCTCCGGCAAGCACTTCTTCATTATCCGAATAAGGATAAAGTCGGATAATATCACGCCCGAGGTCACGTCCCTTGGCATAATAAATCCATGTCCCCTCGGAGTTAAAACGTGGACGCCAGCATTGGGTTCCATCTCTATAATCAGTCAGAAAATGGAGGCTATCCACAGGCAACGGCTCCAGCTCCGACCAGGTCGACTCACTCGGCAATTCCAACCAGGCGATGTCGCGGACGCCGTCATGGTTTACCACAAAAACCAGGTTGCGTCCATCGAGAGAGAAACTGGGATCCATCGCCCGGGCGCTGCGGGTCAAACGAATCTTTTTCTTCTCTCTTAAATCATAGAGATAGAGATCTGCGAAATAACTTTCATTTCTCTGCCGTACAATCTGGCTATAGACCAGCCAGCGACCATCCGGCGAGAGATCAAAGGGACTTGAACTCCCCGCAATTACCAGCTCCGCTTCTTTATCCGCAATCCCTTTGCGATAGATACTACGCAGGCTGAAATAATCCTGCCCGAGATTTGAGGAAAAATAGAGGGTATCGCCGCTTTTATTCCAAAGCGGGTAAAGATTCGTATATCCCTTGTGCTCGAAGGCTTCACCTTGCTGGATATTTTCGCGGATCGTCCCAGTTTTATCCCGGTACTCGGTGATGATAGATGTTTTCCAATCTTCGTACAATTGCTCGCCGGTTATTCCAATCGCAGCTTTGATCGCATCGTTGAAGTTATAACGGTAGATTTTTCTCATCGCTCGTGTTATCTCCCGAAGCTTCTCCGCGCCATAGCGATCCGAGATATAACGCACCAGATTGAACCCGTGATTGTAAACACTCTCATTCCCGAGGCTGTTCTTGCCGAACACCTCCATCTCATTCAAGGGCAGTAAGGAATCATTCAAGGCTCGAACTCTCAGTTGCATGTCACGTTGGCTGTCCCAGTAATCATAGCGCAACTCGGGGATGTTATATTGCGCCGTCCCTTCGGCGAACCACATTGGGATCGTGGTCATGGCAACCGGATAGCTCGCTAAAACATTCGGATAGCCATAGAGCACATCGGGACGCGGCTCGTATTCATAATCGAGCACCTGGAAATAGAATGCCGGCAGGAAACGTGGAGCTTTACGCGACGCCCCTAACTGGATGATATGGGTGTATTCATGCGTGATGACATTGCGCAGCCAGTTTGTCGTTCCACGCAGGTCGAAATCCAGCGCCGTACACCAGATTAACATCTTGTTATTGTAGTAATAAGCCGCTCCATTGGCGTAGTCATCCGTATCCTTGACGATAAAATGAAACTTGGTATCTGGCTCGTATTGATAAAGCGATGCAAGCCTGGGGTGAATCTCTTCGGCGATTTTAGCAATGGTGAACGCTGTTCGCTGCGCACCATCATGATAGTGAATAATGAAATGTTCCGTTTCAAATGTCAGCCATTCCAACTCCGGGTGATTCGCATCCAGGGGTTGAGAGTGGATTGTATGGCTCGAAATTAGAACGATAAGTGTTATTAGAATTATTTTTGTTAAAATAATGTAATAATCTATTTTTATTAAATTCATCATTTGCCTAAGTGGTTGTAATATGATTATCATCCTCTACCCTTCTTTTCCCTCACTGCACCACCGCAAAACGTATCAACGTATGCTTTCCCGCCGCTTCCAGACGCGCCGTATAAATCCCACTCGGTAGAGTCTCACAATCCAACTCGATCTCATTTTCCCGCTGAGCCTGGTGTGCCTTCCGCAGATTCGCTACTTCGCGCCCGACAAGATCGAAGACCCGCAGCTCCGCCATTCCGCTCGAATCAGTACGAAAACGGAAATGCGCGGTCCCCTCGACCACCGGATTGGGCCAACAATAAGCGTGATCGACATCCAACCCCGGCGCGAAGTATGGGATCGCAGAAGGTGTCCAGAGATGATTTGTCCGGCGCGAATTTCCCCCCTCCATTCCCCAGATCACTTCCGGTTCATCAAACGGTCCGCCAAAGATGTTGAACACCTTGAATCCACCGGTGTTAGTGGAGAGAACCGCCATTTCCAGGTCGTCGTCGCCATCGAGTTGGGTAACCAAGAGCCGTATTGGCGAGGAAACATCCGAGAAACCGACATCGAGAGAGAATCCTTCCACTCCCCGCCCGTTTTTCAAAGAAATAGCGGAGATTTTATTGCCAGAAGAATAGATGAGCTGTTTTTCGCCGTTCCCGTGTAAGTCGACCAGTAAACCTTGTGGAAAGGGCATGGGATCAAGAGGGCGTGCGTAGGGCAAATCCTGATCGAGATAAATCCGGATTGGTGTTCCCTCAGACCAGATTCCCGCAGGTTCCAGTCCCGCAACCGCATGAATCGGATCTGCACCCAACCAGCCGACAGGCTCAATGACACCATCGGCATCAATATCCGTGGCGCTGAAAATTAGAAAACCATCCTCGAACGAATGATGTTCTACCGATCCTTCCGCAGGATCACCAGCCTCCCACCAGACAGTGACCTCACGATCATTCGTCCTTGCCAGATTCGCGATAATTTCCCAGTGATCATCACCATCGAGATCAGCGGCGAGAATGGATTTTATCCCCTCATTGGAGTTGGGATCAGCGATCTCGAATGATCCAGCATCATCTGGAGACAGAGCGGTGGTGGAAATATTGTAAGTAAATAGAGTGCCATCCCGTGCCAGCATTCCAATAGTATCGCTCCATTCGCCGCCGAGCAGACAGATACCGGCGATTTCAACTTCCGGTAAGGATACCTCCGGCAGTTTTGACTGGAAATCCGCGTTAATTATCACCAGAAAGGATTCCGAACCGGAGGTGCTGACGAGCACAAGATGTGGGCTGCCTTCTTCTCCCGCAATCAGGAGATGCTGAAGTTGAGTTGTTCCCGCGGGGAGGTCTGTAAATGTGGTGATAGTCGGAAGTTCCGGTGATTCTAGGGAGAAATTGAGAAGAATCACCGACGGCGTCATCACCGGCTCTCGACCATTGGAGAGAAAAACGAGTTCCGTTGCCTCATCATCATCGAGATTCGCCGCCGCTGCTGCTTGAATCTGACAATCGATTTGGAAAGGATTCATCCCCGGGAATGGAGTTCCGTCCCCATGAAAAATCCAGATCGTGCCGAGGGAATCGACTCGATTGTAGAAAACCAGATCGTTTAAACCATCACCGTCGAAATCCGCAGATATGAAATTTAGATCGACAGCCTGCTGCGCCAAGCCCGGCAGAACAGGCGGAAAATTTCCCTGAATCCATTGGTTGATCACCCAGCAGCTCATCACCGAGTCGCTTGGGCTGAAATTGTAGAATAAGAGATGACTCTCCCCGCCGGAATATGCCCGAGTGGAGGGAACTGTCCCCGCGCCGAATGAGATGTCGCTCTCCCGATTCGCCAGACGCCAGAGTTCATTCCCGGCATAAAAAGCATCCTCGCGAATCCCATATTCCGAACCGTCCCCCGGACTCAGGAAAGGATAATCCTCACCGAGATCCTCGCTGCCATCAGCTTCTTCTAAGTCGACGCCGCGATGATTACGGTCTTCCTGGATCGCATCATGGTTGATTTTCGCCTGAATCACACTGTCATCGATATGCCAGATTAAAATACCCGCATCCCGCGTATTGCTCTTCCCATCCGCTAGGGGCAAATCAAATTCATAGTCTTCTACGCTTATCGGCACCCGAAATCCTGGATCGACTTCTACGCTGTAATCGTTGAAGAGCCGCATCTGACGTCCCGCGCGGTCATAAGCGACTGTCATCTCGGTGCGTCTGCTATTCCCGGTGACTATCCGCGGTCGCCGCATCCGGGCTTCGAGCAGATAATACTCATCGTTATTGATTGGAACTGAGACAAGCCGATTTAATCCTTCTTGTTGCATGAATTCATCGCTGAGCTGTAATGCTCCTAATCTGATCTTACCCTGACGCACTCGAAGGGTATCCTCCCAGCCCTTGAAGAGCCGCATCCAGGCGCAGGGCGGAGTGGGGATGATCCCGAAATAACCGCCAAAACCGCGATCCATCAAACCGAAGAGACCGATGGAAGGATTTCCCACAACCGGTTGATAGAGATGCGGCATTCCGATCAGGAAACCGAGCTGGGCACAGACTGTCCCCATCATCCCGATCTCGATAGACCATTGACGCTGCATCTCGGGGAGGATCACGCCGCGCTTGATACGCGCTCCGTTGCTCAATTCGATCCCATTCATCAAACCCAGATGAGTCGCCAAGTCCAGCGAATCGATATAGACCGAGGGAATGTCATGAGGCGTCAGATCGAATCCGGTGTCAAATTCATTGCCGGCGCCGGCATGAAAAACGACGAAGACATCATAATCCGAAGCATCGAGAGGGATGATGGAAGTGTCGGTTTGATCGGCGATGGTCCAAGCATCATAGAATAAACGAGTCAACATGCTGTCGAGACGAGTGTCTGTGGGATCATCAATATTTCCATAGTTGACATGCCAGATTGGATAGGGCATGCGATAGGCTCCAAGTGGGTTTGAGGGATAGACATCGCCGCCGGAATCGTCGCTTGTATCGTTTTTACCTGTGAGAACAGCATTCCCCCGGCTGAAGCGAGTGAAGTAATTTTTCGCCGCCAACAGTTGATCCTGGAAATAACGGCGGTCATGCGGCGGCGGATCGATCTTCCAATCGTCAGCTTCAATCGTGTCGGGAAGCACGAGATAAAACGAGCCGTTACCGGTTGTCGTTTTCAAAGTATCGGGCAGAAAGTCGACACGGATCGCGAGGACGCGGAACATCTGCGGCTCATCCAATTCACCTGAGGAGACCAGGGGGAGTCGTAAATCGTCCTCGTTGTTCATCACATAAGGTCGAAAATGCAGATCGGGATGCCCGACTCTCGTCCTGGTAGCGTAAGTCTCCGTGTGCGCGTTTTTCCATGATTTCGCAGTTTCGGCATAAAGCAAGGTTGCGAAAACGGATTGCAGTGATAGGAGAATCGAAAGTGTCCTGAAAAATCGTCGTATCATCAATGGTTTTTCATTAGTGTCCATTAGTGGTTCTAAGTATTAGAAACCGATGGACAAACTGAATCTCATCGTATCGGTCAGAGGATGCGCTTCGCCGGCGGAGACGTATGAGTAATCGAAGCGATAGAGGTGATAGCGTAAGCTTGCTCCGAAAGTCGCCGCAC
>CAZCRQ010000139.1:0-7383 GCA_964501095.1 uncultured bacterium
AACTCATCTCAAAAGGTTATTGAGAGTGATTAGCATACAGGTGATATTCACCCAAGCGGTGAATGCCAGCAGCGTATGATCCCAACAGACAGCGACACGACGATAATTGTCCAGCCAAGCATTAGTACGTTCGATTACCCCGCGACCATAATAATTCAGCAGATTGTAACTGCCTGGGGGATGTCCTGGTTTACGTTTCCGCTTTTTCCTTTGCCGATGGGGGATAACAGGTTGGATATGGTGTCGCCGCAACTCACGACGCAGTGGCATCGAATCCAATCCCTTGTCGGCGATCAAATACAAATGTACCGTCCAGCAACGCCTGTGTCCATTCCAGCTTCTGGGCGGAATTCAATTGTCCCAGAAGGCTGAACCAAATCTGTTCCCAGGTGCCGTCACGTTGCCAAGGCAGCAAGCGGCGATTGGCGGTGGAATTATCCCCGAGGTCTCGGGGGAGGTCGCACCAACGACAGCCGGTGCGAAGTACATACAGGATCGCGTTGAATGTCAGGCGATCATCCTGCCGCGGTCGTCCGGTAGACCTTTGCGGCGGCAGCAAAGTTTTAATCACAGCCCATTGCTGATCTGTTAAATTCGTAGGGTAGTTTGTGCTCATGATGAAATATGGCTCAAATACCTTCTCCATAACAAGAGAGTTTTAAGATAGCTTCTAATAACGTTTGCCTTTGGGAGGTCATTTTTCAAGTAACGCCAAGAGAGCAAGTAGAGAATTTCTAATGACTTGGTTTCCAACTGGTATTAGCCAGACTCAAATGAATAATAAATATTAAGGTCTGAGAAGCCACGATAAAGCGCGCTTTTACAATAGGTTATCCTTAGCTAAAATCCTATTTCCTACAGCCCGCAGCTCAAAGCTGAAAATCTATCCCACCACCAGCTTATCCGGATTCAGACCGATAAACGCTGGATGAACAAACTCGCCGTCCTTACGTATCAGCTCGCCATCGATCCAGATTTCCCCGCCACCATATTTCGGGGTTTGGATCATCACCAAGTCCCAGTGAACCGCGCTGCGATTGCCGTTGTCGGTTTCATCATAAGCGTTTCCAGGGGTGAAATGGAACGAGCCGCCGATCTTTTCATCAAAGAGAATATCATCCATGGCGAAGTCGATCATCGGATTGACACCGAGGGCAAACTCGCCGATATAGCGCGCGCCTTCATCGGTGTCGAGAATTTCATTTATCTTCTCAGTGTTATTGGCTGTTGCTTCGACAATTTTCCCATTCTCGAAGCGGAGATGGACATTGTTGAAAGTAAAACCGTGATATGAAGAAGGGGTATTGTAAGCGATTGTACCGTTGACACTGTCACGTATTGGGCAGGAATAAACTTCACCATCGGGGATGTTACGCTGCCCATCGCATTTCACCGCGCCGATTCCCTTGATCGAGAAACGCAGATCGGTGCCCGGTCCGGTGATGTGCACCTGGTCGGCTTTCTCGAGAAACTCCTTCGCCGGATTCATCGCTTCGGACATCTTGCGGTAGTCGACGCCCACGGTAACCTTGAAATAATAATCCTCGAACGCTTCAGTCGACATATTCGCCAATTGCGCCATCTGCGGAGTGGGCCATCGCAGGACAACCCATTTCGTTTTGGTCACTCTTACTTCAAAATGCACCGGTTTCAGCCATTCAGTGCTGTAGAGGTTGTTCTGTTCGCTGGTCAGGTCGCTCATCTCCTTGGCGTTGAAGATGCCGCGGATGCCGATGTAAGCATCCATGTTCTTCATCCGGTGAAGCTCAGCGTCACAAATGTGTGAGAGGCTCTCTTTGGTGGCGCCCTTTATAAGAGTGCGCATCAGACGGGCGAATTTTGCCTCGAGCAAGGGATAGGCGCCCGCGGTATAGACTTCCTTGATCAGGGTTTCGGTGAATTCGATGGGGATGTCATAAGTTTCGATTAAAACCTTTTCTTCGGGTTTAACCTCGCAGGAATAGGTTACCAGGAGGTTTGCTAGTTGCTGGAATCTTGGATCGGTCACGATGATCTCCGTATTAAAGTTGTTATTTATGTATATTGAGCCATTCTTCTGATGCCATCTCTGAAACAGCAGAAACTTGGTGAGCTATTTATCTCTACATTCATTTGGGGTGCAATATCCTTTGCCCAAATACATTTTTGTTCAAGAATTTGGATAGACCGTTTCCCATGAGATAACAATGATTTTAAACCACCAGTATAGATAGCGTCAGCCAATTTTTCCCATGTACCACATTGGGAATCTTGCAAATATGAAGATAAAACACTGTTTTTTAAATCGGGATATGCTGCCTTTAGTGCAGCCGGATCGCCAAAGTACCATGCTTCAAGCTCTTCGATGGCGATACGAAAGAGGGTGTTTGGCGGAGTGTTGCAGTAAGTTAAAAGATTTGTTAATTTATTTTTAAATGCATTACAATCATTATGATCCAAATCGACCAGTACTACAACCGCTTCTTCTGTAGTCATCGCCCTTCCATATCCCCTTAATTTTGAAGGTAAGTTATGCAGTAAAGTTTGGTTACGTTTATCAGGCTTATTTTCGGGATTCTCAGGAATGGAACCAATGCCGCGATGTTTGTGAATTCTCCAGGTATGTGGATTGCCATATTCTCCAATAATTTTTCGCATCAGGGTTGATAATGCTATCAATTCAGTGTGTCCTTCAACGAGAATTTCAAAGTGCATGGTCACCTCGCATCGAAATAATCGCTGTACCATAAACTGCCGAGAGGTTGACCTTCCTTGGTCATATCTTTTGTATAATTATAATCACTCGCACGTTTTATGGTCGCGAATCCATCTTCTTCTTTCTCCAGAACCCATACTTCATCAGGGCGTAAGGCATCAACAAAATAAGGATGATGCGTAGTAACAAAAATTTGCGAACTTACCTTTCTACCTGTTGCATGCTCACGAAATTCTGATGTTAAAGTCTCTAATAGTTTATGATATAATCCATTTTCCGGCTCTTCGATACAAATGAAGGGAGGAGGGGAGGGATCTTCCAACAGCAACAAATAAGCAAAAACTTTGAGTGTTCCATCAGACATCTGCTCAACATAAAATGGATCCGAAAATCCTTTATCATTAAAACGAAGCAGCAATCGCCCATCAGGACTTTTTTCAGTATCGATCTTGTCAATACCTGGAATTTTCTCGGTAATTCGTTTCAGAATTGATTTGAAGCGTTCCGGATGATCACGCTCCATAAATTGAACAACATTTCCAAGGTTATCTCCATGGATATTTAAATGTTTCTGTGGACCTGCCATAGGACGACTTCGTGCAGCATCCGGAGTGAAATAGCTCAGGTACCAACCTTCGATAAACTGCCTAAACGCTGAGATACGAGGATGCTGTTTCAAAGCACCAAGGGTGGCAATTCCAAGTTTACGTTTATCTTCCAGTATTACAATTTCTTTTTCCCGACTCTCTTCTTCACTATTCTGTTCATATTCTTTACTAGGCTTCTTTAAAATCTTAGATAAAAATTCATCACTATTTTCATCTTCCATGATACCATGTTCTTCACCTTTCCAGGCAACTCCTTCTCCCTCATTTAAAAACAGGAAAGAGAACGGACGACCTCGAGACTGTCCCTTACGACGTTGACGCAATCGTTCGCTTTTTACATAAGGTCGTCCTGATCTATCACGATCAATTGACAGTTCGTAGGTTATCGGTCGAGCATTTCCACTTTCTCTATAGTAGATCTGGAATTCAATTGGTTCATTTATACCGTGTGAACGAATCCAGTCAAAACCACCTCTCTCCTTCGTATAACAAGCTTCCTCCACCCCCATTTTTAAACAATCTGCAAGAAAACCAAAAGCATCGAATAATGAACTCTTACCTGTGCCATTTTTACCAATTACGGTTGTCAGTGGGGTCAACGGCTGGATATTCTGGGTATTCCAAAGCCTGCCAAAGGTGACATCTCTCAGGACCCGATAATTCTTGATTCTAAATCCTTCAATTCTTGCCATCATTAACTCCAATAAAGCTAACAACATTCTACTTTCCCAGCACTTCATTCACTCGTTCGAGCGCTAGTTTCACTCGTTGGTCAGCTTCCGTTGTGATGCGCGTTACGCCATCACGCATTTTCTTCTTGAATTCTTCATCTTTTATACCCGGCAGGTTGATACGGACATTCAAAGCAGCTCCATGTACCGCGGTATGCGCGCATAAAGCAGCGACTCCGGCATCGGAAATGCTGTTTATATTCCCCCGCGCCGCGACCACTTCGATCAGAGCGAAAGACGCCAGGGAATCTTCACAAACTGAATAGGGGATGCGAGTCGCCGCTTTGTTCGCTTCATCCAGAGCTTGATGGCGAACAGCGATCTCCTCATCTGATGTTTTCGGCAAACGCATCGCCGCCATGACCGAGTTGAAAGCGTCAGTGTCATCGTCGATTGCCTTGAGCAGACGGTCTTTCAACGCTTGCCCCTGGACACCTGTCTCCTCCATCTCATCCCAAACCGTTTCATAACCTTTCTTGGCATGAGTGAGATTGGCAACCATAGTGGCGAGAGAGGCAGCCAAGGCGCCAACAAGCGCCGCAACACTACCTCCTCCCGGTGCAGGAGATTCACTTGCCAATTCTTCCGCAAAACCAGTAATCGTTTTCGCCACTAGTTTCTTTTCCATGCCCTCAGAAATCGCATATTCCACAATTTTCTTGTCCGGATCGAATTTGGCAACGTCATTCAGACCGAGAGACTCGATCGCCACACGCACCAGCTCGCGTTCGTGAACCGCGGTGCTGCGTCCCTGCTTTTTCAGATAAAACCTCCCCGCTTCCAGCATCGGTTTCAGCGGAATCAAGCCAACAATTTCGCTGCCGGTCAGACGTAATCCTTGTTCTCTCGCCAGTTCTTCGACTTTATCAAACACTTGATGCGGCGCGGTGACATCGGGATCGGTCAAGTTCATTGTCACCTGTGCGCGGTTATACTCATCGATATACCACGCCCCCGCTTTGCAATTCTGGAATAGTCCATCTACCCAATACGGCTTTCCGCTCTCTTTACGGATGATTTCGCCACTCTCATCACGTTTCGCTCTGCCCTTTTCACGGATGGATAATGCAATGTCGGCGGCTTTTTTACGGTCGCGTGTATTCAGGTTGATATTGTATGCTATCAAAAATTTTCTAGCGCCGATATGTATTGCCCCAAATTTCGGACGAAAAACTTGGGGTCCAAAATCTGGCTTCCAAAATGGGTCCTTCATCTTTTGCGGCAGTGATTCATATTCGCCCTTACGCACTTCCGCTAGATTGCGCCATTCCGGTTTTGTCGCTGCATATTCATAGAGGTAGACCGGGACATCGAGTTCCTTACCAACTCGTTCTCCCAGTCGACGTGCAAGTTGCACACACTCATCCATCGTCATGTTGGCAACAGGGACAAATGGGCAGACATCGGTCGCCCCGGCGCGGGGATGCGCCCCGGTGTGCCTGGTCATGTCGATCAAACGATGGGATGCGGCGATCAATTGAAATGCACCTTCGAGCACGGCTTCCGGCTCTCCGGCGAAAGTGATTACCGTGCGATTGGTATCGGCACCGGGATCGACATCGAGCAAGGTGCAGCCGTTGACTCCTGCCGCAGCTCCCGCACAAGCATCGATTATGACACGATCCCTGCCTTCAGATATGTTCGGCACACATTCAACAATTTTTTTCATGATAATCCTGAATATTTGGACGTAATATGGAGGAATCTCACAGACAACAGCGTGTCAGGACTACCCAGTTTTCTTCTTCGCCTCTTCTTTCTGTTGCTCCTCCAGTTTCTTTCGTTCTTCACGGATTTTGCGCAGGTTTTCCTGGACATAATCAAATTCGTTCTGGAGAAATCCTTTCCAATCATACTGTTGTCCGATCCCCAACTTCTCTCCGGGCATCGGTTCCATTACTGTGACGGATTCTTCCTCAACCAATCTGATACGTCTCTTCGGTCGCTGTTTGATAAAGGGGAGCCAGGACAATTTGTAACTGACACGGTAGCTGGGGTAGTTTGTATCACGATAGGCGCGCGGCAAGCTGGAAGGATTGGTCATCTCTTCGCCCTGGTATACAAGAAAATCGATACCCCCCATCAATCGCCATGATGGGGTGATTTTCCAAACCAGCGATGATGTCAGGTAGGCATAATCCTCAATCGAGTAGCTTGATTTATAACCATCACGATATTGACGGAAAAATAAGCCGTGGGATTCCAGGATGAAATCGAAATACACCTTCCTGAAGGGCAGAGGATAAGACAAAGCCAAGTTCGCTTTGATCGCGTCAGTTGAGGAGAAAATGTCCTCGCTGTCGTTGTAGTTGATATAGCCGAGATTATAATGAATCTGTAGGGCTTGATCGGGGTAGTTCTTATCGTGGAAATAACTGAAGAGATAATCGATCTCGGCGGCGTAAGCCTCAGAATAATAGGGTTCCAGGTAGACATCGGCGTAATCGCCCATGGAGCTGCGCAGCGATCCCAGGATTCCAAAGGTGATAAGATTGAACAGGGGGATATTTCCGTACTTCCACCGGAAATAGCCGCCATCGGGCTTATTGCTGGAGCCGGCAATACTTCCAACCGGATTGTTCACATCCTGATAAAGAATGGAGGTCAACTCGAGTTCCAGGTTCTTCAATGCGCCATAGTTTAGACTGGACGCTAGAGTGACATTCGTGATACTGGAAGAACCGATTGAAATCGAAGTTGCCCGTGAGTGGGATCTCAACATCCAGGCGCCTTGGGGAATTGTCTTCGCGCTCGTGGTATATTGATAGCTGAAACCACCCATGAATTGATCGGCACGAATATCGTCCACCCATAATGAAACCAGGGCGACAATCAGAAATAACAGAGGTATCTTGCGCATTTTCATCCTCGCGGGAATCAGATAAGTTATAACTGTATTTTTGTCGGTATATAATAAAGCCAGAGCACTAAATCAACATGCGGATAATAAAGCGGATAATAAAAAGGGGAAAAGGTTAAGCGTAGCATGGGTGTCCCCGCCTGCGAGGGGTAGCGGGTGTCCTGCACTACTTGTTGTGCAGGGTGGGAGTAATTTAAAATACTTAAATCATTATACTTCTAGAGAATAACTTTCTGTTTATGTTTCCTGGACAACAAGTAGTCCAGGGCACCCACCACTTCCAATGTTTCCTGGACAACAAGTAGTCCATGGCACCCACCACTTCCAATGTTTCCTGGACAACAAGTAGTCCATGGCATCCCCGTATTTTGTATTGCAGAACAGCTTTGCTTCTTGGCGTCTTTGCGGTGAAAGAGAAAAGCCTAGTCAGCCGCTACCGATCCCCATCCCAGGGGAAGCCCTCCCAGGGATCGACGTCAGGTGGGAGAT
>CAZCRQ010000140.1:0-7343 GCA_964501095.1 uncultured bacterium
TGAAAGAAGTGAAGAATCACCCATAGTGTCACTCTTAACAAAGTGAAGAGTCTATACTTCGTTCTGAATGACCAGGTGAATATTAGGCGCAATTATTAATGACGCAATATATAAAATTCTTTATACTATGCAAATATGTAATATTATTCTAGAGAACCACATTAAACTGAAATATACTGGTTTTTGAAAGTTTTGTCTGGGCAAGAAAATTGATTTAACCTCTACTATGCCATTAAATGTATTCAAGCATAAACAATATGGAATATTATTTTCGAGAAAAACTAAGGAGATTGTCCCGATCATCATCTGGAATGGATCAGTATAATATAGATTGTGATATATCATCATAAAAATTAAGTATTCTTTCTTCTTGAGACCGCAGATCGAAAATTGAGGAATCCTCGGAATCCAAGGTCTGGAAAGTGGTAATAATATATTGAACTTCTTCACGCGATAATCCATAAAGATGGAGAAAAGCCGCGTCAAGTTGAGCGATTAAATCATTACGTTCATCATCGTTCCACGGGTGTACGGGGGGATCGAAACCGGCTTCTTCCCCCAGGGGTCGCATATCTTCACTGGTGCAGGTCAGTTTAAAAACTCGTTCTGAAATCCAGTTTTCCAGAGTTTCGTCCTTTTTCCAAGGGCAGTGATGATCAAACAAAGTTGGTAGGAAAATCGGCAATTGCTCGACGATGAAGAAGTTTAAATTAACACCACCAACTTTCTGTCTTGCAACATAATCCAGCGCAATGCAGTTAAGATTTGCCAAGAAACAGAGACGTTTTCTCGCGCTAATAGATGTGTCAAAGAATATAATCGGAATTGAATTTTGAACTGCAGAGAATGGTATATAAGTTGCAATCATCGTTCTGCGGTTTGTTGGACTGGTTATACTCTTAAAGATCAGAAATGCACTTTCCATTTTACCTTTCAGAACTCGAAGAACTTCTTTTTCTTCAACCCACCATCGAGGATGAGTCGAAAATTCTGGATTGATATGTTCGACAACGCTGGTGGTGATCTTCTGCCCCTGTCTAAACCAATTTATATCTTTTATGAAAATAGATGCCGCACGATGATCATAAGCCTGCACCATCTTGCCTTCATAAAGCGGCAGATAAATAGATTCTCCTTTCTGCCAGCTCTGTCCCTCCCGCACATAACCTTCCTTTTTCAAATAATCTTTAGAGATAAATAAGGCTGAATCATTAGTCTGATGAAACATAGTGAAGAATCTAATCCCCCACGGATTCCCTCCTTTCGTACGTGTTCGATCGATAAGGATAGGAATGCGACGATAGATCGATCTGGTGATTTCGGTATCTTGTTTAGTTCGGAAAACCGGGCAGGTCTTTGTGCTGGGGTTGAACAGGGCGAAATCAGACGGGGAAAGCTGAATATGACGTCTACGGACTTCCAGATCCTTCATCTCATGTATAAAGAAAACAAAATCAGTAGTTTCATTTTGAATCTCTTCACCGGAAAAGAGAAATATGGAGAATTTATATCTGGGATCTGTGTCTGGGAATAGTTTTTTCCTATTCTCAAAATCATAAAGAGCGACAAGTCGTTTTTTCTCCACAATATCTTGAAAGAATATGCGTGTTGAATGATCTGTGGCGATTCCTGAAGGAATCAGCAATCCTCCATATCCTCCGGGTGAGAGGATTTTGCCAGCGAGTTCGGCAAATACCATGTACGTATTGACATCACCAATTCCAGTCAAGGGATATTCGCCGCTTTCTCTTATGTATTTTAAAATTTGTTCAGCATTCTTTTTCTCAGTTTCATATTTCTCATATAATTCTGAATTTTTTTTCTTTAATTCCTCGATTTTCCGCTGTCGATCTGCGGCACGAACAGTGGAAGCGATTTCCGTGCTGGCAGCATCGAAAAATTCACGTTCCTGCAGCTTCAATCGTTCCCAAGGCGGATTGCCAAGGACACAATCGAAGCCTTTACTCGCTGACTGGAAAATCTTTGGGAATGTTTCTTCCCAATTCAACGCTTTAGGGTGAACCTTAGGATCGCTGACTAGACTGTTTCCGAGACGGATGTTCGCGGAAAGATCGGAGAGGATTCGTCCGGGCTGAGCAGAGCGAATCCAGAGAGCCAGTTGGGTGATTTCCACCGCTTCCTGAGAGAGATCAACGCCAAATAGATTTTTTTCTAGAATCAGGTCAGGGATTTGGTCAATTATTCGATAATTGATTGATTTATCATGGAAACTTAGCTGATCGAGAACATCCAGATACTTCGCTTCCAGAAAGTCAAAAGCGGCAATCAAGAATGCTCCGCTTCCACAGGCGGGATCAACAATGCGCATTTCCTGGAGAGCCATATAACAATCACGCCAGTATTTTCCGATTTTCTCATTCGGTTCTTGAGACATCAATTGAGAATTATCTAATTTATATTGAGCAGCTATTATGGAAAATCGTTCGGAAATCAGCTTACCCACAGTCTGTTTCACAATATAAGCGGTTAATTCAGGAGGAGTATAGAAGATACCTTCACGTTTTCGGTGAGCGGATTTCAGCATTTTCGCCCTGGTTTCGATCTCATTTTCCAACTGGAACAATCCACCTAGACGAATTTTCTCTATATCATTGATCGACCGTTCAAAGAGATGACCAAGCACCTCGACATTCACTTCATCCCGAAAGTCATATTCGCCGACAGAATTGAAGAATGAGGTCCAATCGTCATCTAATTCAAGACCATCCACCTCTTCATCATATTGAAATAATCCACCGTTATATCGAGCGACATTGTTGACCGAATTTCCTTCGTCGATGCTGCGGAAAAGATCGAGGAAATTTCGCCACCGGGGATTAGTAGCTCGATGAAAAGGGGGTATTTGTTTATAAGCAACGTAGAGTGAATGTTGAGGCAATAAACTACGATCCTCACAAAAGGCGATGAAAATGATACGATCAAGAATTTTCTGGGCGATTCGAATTGCATTATCCATGGTTTTATTGTGTGGAGGGCGAGTAAGATGGTGGATTAAACGGAGACGATTATAATTATAATTTTGATAGAGTTCATCACCAATTTTACTTTGATGTTCTCCCGATTCTTCCAAGAGAAGGTCGGCTCGCGCGGGGCGATCAGGAGCGCTGGCAAGAAGACCTCCACGCTCGAAAAGATAATAAAATTGTGCAAAAATATCCGGTCTATGAAGATCCTGCAGGGTAAACAACTGATATGTACGAGGAGTACGACGTCGATGGTAGAGACGGATACTGACATAGTTACAGACAATTCCCCAAGGACAATCAGGCAAATTATTCAGATAATCCCAACATTGCTGCACTGCGGTTCTGCCGCCGAAACGATCACGATCAAGGTTGACAGTTGGGCTCTTCAACTCAAGAACAGCCTTTATCACTGGCTCTTTATTTTTCCCCAAAAATCCGATTACACCATCGGCTTTCCCGCCATCAATGAAGTACTGCGACTCGAAATCCCAAGTTTCCAGGCTGTTGGAAAATCGTATATAACCTAACGCGCTAAAAATTTCCGGAATAAACTCCGGCTCAAGGGTGGTCTCCTTACGTTTTAAAAGTGATCCCTGTGTTTCGAGATCCGCCCATTTTAAAATAGTCTCATACGCTCGATTATATTTTTTGTCTTTCAGGCTGGTTTTTAAAGACGCTTTCTGAAGCAGCTTGGGGATGATCAGGTTTTGATGGGTTCGATAGTCGCCAAAACGGGCGGTATCCAGTTCTTGAAAAAGGCTTTCTTGATTATTCATTCTTCTACATTCCCATTTGAATAATAATCGGTGCCTGATGATGTTTCTCCGGCTTTTTAGAATATAAGTTTTTTTCCTCTTTGAGAAAACGGCATGATTGAACCCTGCAATTTTATCTTCGATTCTATCCCTTCATCGCTTTGTACAACAGTCATCCGGTTTTTATCGCGGCGGACTCCTGACGCTTGACTTCACCATTGTCGTATAGACTTTTTAACGCTAAAATACTTCTATAAAAACAGCACGGATTCGAGGATCGAGCCGGCGAAAATAATCGCATTTTTTAGCGATATCTTTAAGGACCCACATCAATGAAATTTTTACACATTGGATTATTATTTGCACTTATTCTGGTGACTTTTGAATGTGGACATGCACAAACTTCAACGTCCTACTCTCCGGAGTCAAAAAGCGATGCCTTCCAACAAATGATGGATGGCCTCGGCATCGACGAATCGAACCTGGGATTTCGTCCCAAGGGATACTGGACACGTTACCCTGATCCCAAGGACATCCCCTATAAAATGCTGGCGTTTGATGATCTTTTTGCCGAGCCTCAATACATCTATGATTTCGTCCGGGCGATGGGATTGGCCGTGGAGGATTATCTTCATCCGGATTATCTTGCCGGGGAGGATCGCGGCGGAAGCAAGGGTTTATTGAAAACAGCGTACACCTGCGGAGTACGTAATGTCGCAGCGGAGTTCCGTGATTACAGCGCTTCGCTCTGGGCGGAGATCGATGCCGATGAACCTGAACCGCTGCTCTATGCAATACGTGAGATTTACCAGCAGACCGGACGGGTCTATCGTTACAACGCCATGAATCAGCCTTCCGATTTTCCCCTAATTGAGAAGGATTTACGCAAGGCGATTCAACCAATCGACTTTCAGGTGCAGCGAGCTGTCGCACGTACCGTTTTGCATCTTCTCGACGCTTGGAAGTTCCGTGAAATCGCCATGCGAAATGTGGATTATAAAGATGCTTTGGCATGTTGGCGCATTCGTCACCTCGGCGAGACCCAATTCGATGGTCTCGAATACTTTCCCTCCCTCGAAGATTGCGCAAAGGATATTGACATGAACTCCATCTACTATGCGGGTTATAAATTGCTGGAATCAGGCGAACAATTGGCGGATACCTTGCTTGCTTTGAAGAAAAACAAGAAGATCGACTGGGAAAATCAGGAATTGAACGTCGAGACTCCCATCGGACGTATCATTTTCGGCGGCAGCAAGAATAACCGTCACCAGTATTCCGATGCGTTGTTGTTGATCGACTTTGGCGGGGATGACACATATTTGGGGGCGGTTGGCAGCACGCCATCACTGGATGTTCCGATCTCACTGGCAATCGACTTGGAGGGTAACGATACCTATCGTAATGAGGATGAATATCTTCCCTCCCAGGGCGCGGCGATTTTCGGCGCGGCACTGCTCATTGACATGAAAGGCGATGATGTCTATGAATCGCGCAGACTTTCGCAGGGCGCAGCGATGCTAGGAATCGGCGTGTTGGCGGATATGGAGGGCAATGATACTTATAAAATGTGGACTTCAGGGCAGGGGGCGGCGTATTTCGGTGTCGGCGTGGCGATTGACAATACCGGCGATGACAGTTACAGCTTATGGGGCGATGGTCAGGGCTATGGCGGTGTGGGTGGTGTCGGTACGCTGGTTAACCGCACCGGCAACGATCATTATTGGTGCGAACCGTTGTCGGAAAATGTGTTCCGTCCCGATTATCACTCCAAGGAAGGTTGGCTGAATTATTCCTACGCTCAGGGCTGCGGGATCGGACGCCGCGGTGACATCACCGACGGTCACTCCTGGGCTGGTGGTATGGGAACATTGATCGACCTGCGCGGCAATGATCTTTATGAATCCGCCAACTGGTCGCTCGGCTGCGGCTACTGGTATGGCATGGGCTTCCTCTACGATGCCGGCGGTGATGACATATACCGGAGTTGGAATTGGACTCAGGCTTCAGGGGCGCATTTCTGTATCGGGGCGCTTATCGATGAAGGCGGCGATGATATACATGATGTACTCGGTTATCAATCGGCAGGAATCGGCTTCGGGCATGATTTTACTATCGCCTTGTTCCTCGATCGCAACGGAGATGATCTCTACCGTCTGAAACAGGATGGACTTGGATATGCGATTAACATGTCGCAGGTGTTTTTCTTCGATACCGATGGTAATGACCGTTATCTCACCGGTGGAAAAGGCAGCAACTACGGCGCGAATAATTTTACCCAATATAATCCGCCAATTCTTGGCGCCCTCCCCTTGCTCTATGCCGACCAGATCTGCCTTTTCGCCGACGTTCACGGGCAGGATGTATATCTTGTCGCAGATTTCGGCGAAGATAAAGATAAGCGAAAAATTGAGTCGAATGAATACCTTGAGAAACAGATAAAAGTGATTGAAGATGACACACGGATACAGGATGGAAGGGAAGTTTTCATCCCTACTCCTGCGGAGAGAGATTCTCTGGCTTTAAAGCGCTACTATGGCTTGGCAAAGGATTTCATCGATTTTTCCGGTCCCCAGATCGAGTATTTTCGGGATAAGATGAAGACGAGAATGGGGGAGTTTAAATGAATATAGTTTTTATTATATGAAATATAATATTTTATACTGACTCTTGAAAGTTTTATCCATCTGAAAAAACTGATACCGTGCCCAATAACTAATTGATGTTATCTCACTTCGCATACATGGGACATTTTTTTCGAGAATCGCTATAGTACAGAATTCATGTTTTTATTAGCCCTCAGAAGCAACCTAAAGGTTAAACTCCAGTTCAGAGTGCGCGCTTCAGCGCGTTTGAGTTCGGAGTTCACGCTTTAGCGTGCTCCTGAAAGTCGAAATAAAGATCACATTTAAACGCATTTAAATTAGTTGCTCAAAGACAACCTAAAGGTTGAACTCCAAACTCAACAACTAGAAAAACGCCTCGAAGAGAGCCTGCGAGGCGTTTTGGAACAAGAAGCGATTGTTATTAAGGCGAAGCTATTGTATTTTAACATCATGGACGGGGGGCGGCGTGAAATCAATTCGAGTGAGATCAGCGCCTCCCTCTGTCCGGTTGCTTATGGAGTGTGAAATCCCGCGCTGTCCAGATAGCCTTCCAATGTCCCACTGATGTAAAAATCTATGGAAGCCCCTCCGCCATGTCCGGTGGCATCGAAAACTATGCCAGCCAGGTAGCCCGGACGCCCCGTCGCTGTCTCTTAGTCACAAGTCTTGAAAGCCGCATCAGTACTTGGTTTGCAGCTATATTCTTAAAATATCGATTTGGAGAAATTGTTAAGAAATACTCTTAGCTTCAAAAATCCTATAAATTCTGATATTTCAATGTTATCAACAGTTTAAGTAAACCTGCACTTATTATTCTGTAATGCTGATTACAGAACATGCTTGAAATATTCTCCTCGCTCAAAAGATGTGACTAAGAGACAGCGCTCCGTCGTCCGGGAAAATGGCGCATGTTTATCCAAGTATCTCCCGGACGGTGGCACGCTGTCTCTTAGTCACAAGTCTTGAAAGCCGCATCAGTACTTGGTTTGCAGCTA
>CAZCRQ010000141.1:0-7335 GCA_964501095.1 uncultured bacterium
CAAATCCCCCGTTCAATCGCAATCATATCGGGAAGGCGAAAGTTTTGAGGGAATCGCCAGTTTTTACGGTCCTGGATTCCACGGTAAGGCGACCGCAAACGGCGAGACTTACGATCAGCATGCCCTCACTTGTGCTCATCCCACTCTTCCCTTCGGGACTCTGTTACAAATAACTTACCTCGAGACCGGACTCAGCGTAGTCGTACGTGTGAATGATCGTGGACCCTTTGTGGAAGGGAGAATCCTCGACCTTAGCATCGAAGCGGCACGACGTATCGGTATATACTCAGAGGGGACGGGACGAGTCCGTGCCACTATCATTTCATTAGGCGATGAATGAAACCTGAACTCAGAAACCGTTTACTAGTTGCTATAATCGGTATTCCTTTAGCTGTCGCTTGTATCTATTTCAGTCGCTGGCTGTTTTTAATTATGATTTCTGCCATCAGCGCCGCTGCACTAATAGAACTCCAAGGGATGAAAGGCTGCAAGGGGTTTCTCTACAGATTGCTGGGAGGAATTTTCGCTGTTGCCTTGCCGGTAAGCGCCTCTCTTTGGGGAAGCGGCGTGGTGCTGCCCGCGCTGTTTCTCCTTCTTCTTCTCCTCGGTGTGGTGACGATTTTCACTCCTAAGATCAGCGAGGCATATCTTGGATTTACTGTCACGCTCCTCGCGTCAGGTCTGATTGTACTCCCTCTGACCTCCATCGTTATAGTGCATCAAGTGATGGGACCTATTACCGTGATTTATCTCTTTGGCGGGGTGTGGTTCGCGGATTCCGCCGCCTACTTTTTCGGTAAACACTTTGGCAAGCATAAACTCGCACCCCAAAAATCACCTAATAAATCCATTGAAGGCGCCATGGCAAGCGCCATTGGCGGATTAACCTGGGGCTTCAGTGCCGGGCAATTCTTTCGTAATCGCTACTCCTGGGGTGATTTACTGGTCTTTGGGCTCATCATCGGTTTCATCAGCATGGTGGGGGATTTGGTGCAATCCATTCTTAAACGGGAATCAGGTGTCAAGGATTCCGGGATTCTTTTTCCCGGTCACGGCGGGGCGTATGACCGATTCGACAGCTTGATCTTTGTCAGCGCCGCCTTCTACCTCTATTTTCTCCTCCGTGGCTGGATTACTCCATGATAACAACCATTTTTATAGTTATTTTGTCTAGAAGTGTTGATCGTTACCATTTAAACAATTACAGATTCTTTATCAATTGTAAAATCGTTTCCGCCTGGGTGCGAATCGGGAGCAGGGCATTATTCAGCACCAGATGATAGTGCAAGGGATCGTTGATGTCCGCGCCGAGGTATTTCTTGACGAAGCTCTCGCGTTCCTGGTCAACCTGTTGCAGGGTTTTCATGTTCGTTTCCTTGCTGCGTTCGGGATAGCGTTTCAGGTTTTCGAGACGCCACTCTGGGTCTGCAATCAGACGGATGTGGACGCCGCTGGTCAGATGGCGGGTCAACAACGCCCCGCCTCTGCCGATGAGGATCGCATGTCCTTTGGAGGCGATGGCGCAAATCGTGCGAGCGAGGCAACGAAAAGTCTTCATCTCCGACGGCGCGCCGCTCATCACACCAACAACCCAATCTTCGATCTCGCTGCGGGCACGGTTGGTCAGACTGTTGACCAGGTTCGATGAAATGTCATCTTTTTCGCTTATCAATTCCAGAAGTTTACGATCATAGATGACAAATTCCTCAGCAAATCCCATTTTGCTCAACCGCTCAACCAGCGCTTCTGCGAGCACATAAGCGACGCAGCCAAACTGACGGGAAATAGTGATGAAGGGAGCTGAAGCGATGGATTCTCGTTCTTTTTCCGGAATTTGCGCCTGCCGACGCCAAATCTCCGCTTGCGCCCGTACACGCGCATCGATGGAAGGTGGCAAAGAAAAATGCGCCATGAATATCCTTTTAAAAATTAAATTTCTAAAATGTTCTGCAAGAGCTTGCGCAGTTGCTCTTTACTGTGTATAACCCTGCGGATTCTAAATCATAATTACAATAGAAATTTATCATATTTATCTTTAATATCATCCCTATCCTGTATTTTTTTCATTCAGCAACCACCATCAGCTCGGCGACAGAATATGCTCCATACCCAAAAGTCCCATTACCTTCAATAAAGTTGGCATTAGCAGTATAAACGGTTTCATTGACAGGAATCCAGATTTTGAATTCGATCGGATGCCCATCGGTGAAACCTATCAAATTATAAGCCGGATCGGAACGCCAAGTAGTGATGGGGATTGGGTAGCTCTGATTTTCTTCCACAATAACTGCACCAACGGCTATTTCACCATCGAAAATGGCAATCTCATCAGGATATGTAAGTGGTTCACCATTGATTAAAGCAGAAATGATAAGAATGGCATACGGCTGTCCAGTTGGAGATACAGTAGCAAAATGCGCACCGGCGGAAGTGGTGAATGTCCAGATCGGGCTGGGAGTATATTGTTCCTGGTCATCATGAGCAAGTATTCGCCAGAAATAGGTTTTTGTTGCTTGTAATAATCCTGGATTATAAACCTGTGTTGTATGTCGAGCGCTGTCCAGTTCTAAGGTGTCGGGATGGAAACCTAGGTAGACATCATAAGTTAGAGTGTCGTTATCGGCATCAAGACATGTCCAACTGAAATTCACCAGTCGGCTGACACTGTTGGCATGATTAGCCGGAAAAGGATTGGCGGGAGTTCCCGGGGGATGATTATCTGAATTTGTCGGTCCCCCATTGCCTTTATCACAGCCGATTAGGATAAATAATGTGATAACGATTAGTAGGATAATTTCAATTATTTGACTTCTCACTGGGTAGTCCATTTCATTTCAGAACAAACTTGTCAGGGTAATTTTCACCCCATTAAAGGGAAAAACCTGCCTGCATTTGCCGGAGGTGCAGATCAATCCGCCTCGCTCCTGTCCGACAGTGAAGAGCAATTCATGACGATCCGCGAGAAATGCCCGTCCCTGGATGTTGATCCAGGTATCGCGTCCCTCGGTGGGATCCTCCTGTCCGGTGGTTTCGAGGGTGAGGCTGAGGTTATAGTTGGAGCGAAAAATAACGCCCGTGGTAAAAAGAGCTTCGAGATATTTCTCCTCCCTTTTAATATCATCCACATACAAACCTTCAGCATAGATCATTCCCATCAGCTCGGGAATCAGCGGAAATTCCACTTTGCCGCCCAGAGCGTTGCGTCGCTGCCAGGTATCTCGTCCCTGAGCACCGATGGTGCTGTAGATCAATTCCTCCGAATAGCCCGCCCAACCGACCAGGTAGATTGCGGAAGCAGGATAGAGGTCGAATTCGAGAAAGGCTTCACGATAGGGGCTGTCCACTTCCTCCAGGGTCGGCAGCCAAGCGTCCTCGTTGGGATGGACGCTGCTCTGGCTTAGTGCAAAAATGGCGGATCCCAAGGCGTCAAGAGAATAGGTCAATTCTAACTGCACCCCGATCTCATCATCATAACGGACAACATGCGGATGTTTACCGAAGAGATTGCTGGTGATCTCCCGCTGAACAATCGGCGGACTGTGATAGGCGATGATATTAACCGTCTGGGAATAACCGCTTCCCTGGGAGATGCTGCTGCTCAAGTAATAATTGTAGTTTTTATAATCGAGCGAAATCCCGAGGGGACCGAAAAAACCACTCAGCGATAAGTAAGTTGCCTCAAAATTGTCATCTTTTCCTGTCACATATTCGCGCAGATGCTCCGCCCAAACGGATAAATAAGAACCGTCGTAAGCAAGATAACCTCCCCAATCACGTGTTTCTTTATAACTGACAGCATCGGGAATCGGTTCCACCAGTAATGCTTGACCACCGAGCTTTACTCCTGACAGCAAACCGGCTTCGAGGTGAACCCCGTTCACCCTCGCTTCCCGTACATTGCCGAGGAATCCCGCGCGGCTGCGTCCCGATAATGCTTCAGCATGAACGCCGCTATAATTCGCCTTGCCGAGGAAGCCTTCCAGACCGGAATCAAATCCCTGGTATATATCCTCGACCAAAGCCAGGCTCAAGCCACGTCCCCAGACTGTATAGAAATCTCCCGCCCGAAATCCAATAATCCCTCTTGGATCCGAATATTCAAGGAATTTCTTCTCCAGCAGGACTTTACTCTCACTGTACTCACCAAATTCTGAAGGTTGGAGGGAAGTCAGACGTGTGCCGAGACGAAAATCCTGGTAATACAAGTCAAGGTTCAAACGGTTTTCGAAATAGCGTTTTTTCCAGTCTCTGCCGCTAAGCCGTTCAAGTCCGTCAGCCCAACGTACTTCGTTGTTTCCCTGGATGGTGATTCGCTCTGACCGGCTGACTCCGAATACGAGAAGTAAAGAAAGGGGTATAAGCAAAATCAACGCAGCTCGTAATCTCACTCCTTATTTTCCTCCACTGGCATTTCTTCCACCGGTTTATCCAGGGTAGGTTTTTCCTCCATTGGGAACAACGCCTTTACCGCTTTCTCGATCTCTTTTTCCTCACCGGGCTGGTAGCCGATCCAAACCCTTTGGATTGTGCTGTCCGGTGCGATCAACACAGTATGCGGGACATTGTTGCCGCGGTATTTCTTCAACACTTCCTGATCTGGATCAAGGAGAACAGGAAACTGGAAATTCAAGCTTTTCACATAAGGGCGAACTTTACCCATGCTGCGTGTATTGTCGATGCTGATCGCAAATAGAGAAAAACCTTGATCTTTATAATTATCATAGATTTCGGCGAGATGGGGAATCGCTTGTTTACAGGGCGCACACCAGGTTGCCCAGAAATCAAGCAGAACTGGACCCTTCGCTAAGTACTGCGAGAGCCGCACTTGCTCCCCATCCACATTTTTCAAGGCAAATTCAGGTGCTTTCGCCCCTTCCAAACCGGATTCGGCGATCACGACGGAACCAAAACACAGGCTAAGAAATCCCAGAAAGATGATTCCAGCTTTCAAATGCTCCTCCTAATTTCTCTTTCAAGACAAAGAATTACTCCAATTGTAACTGCTCCATCGCCATTGGGTATTTTATTCTTAATCGGCTATAGAGATCATTGAACTTGTCTTTGTAATATACATTCAATTCATCTTTAGACGTTTGCGGCAGAGTAGAAATTCTCATCTTAATTGAATCCTGAATGTGTATAATTTTCTGCCGAACACTAAGAACATATTTGTTATAAGACATGTTACCGAGTTCCCTTGTATCTTGCTCATTAACTCGGTCATTAAACTCTCCGACAATCTCCTCAATCTTCACAACAGATGAATTTATCTTTTTCTTCAATGACATTGCGCCACATCCGATGATGATTGAGAACAGCAGGAGTAACCCGATTGACAACAGGATTTTACGAGTCGCTCTGCGTGTAGCGATTGATTTCATCAGTGCCATTTTTTACCCTTTCCTGTAATCCAGTGGAATCTTGCAACACTCCTATTTGATATTTTGAGAAATACTACTCCAATTGCAATTGCTCCATTGCCTGTGGATATTGCGCATTTAATCGGATATAAAGCGCATCGAATTGTTTCTTATAATAATCGTTCATCTCTTCTTGTTGCAACACTGGGAGTTGGTTGATACGTGATTCGATCGAGGCTTCCATGCTTTTAATCCGATCACGCATATCACGCAAATAGTCCTCATACAAGGACTGTCCAAGTTCTCCCATCTCCTGTTCGACCACCCGGTCATTTACCTGTTTGACAATCTTTTCAATTTTTTGTGTAGATTTATATATCTTGCCCTTCAATCCAATTATACCGCATCCAATGAAAAGAATAAGCGCTAAAAGTAACATGACTTGTATTGGATTCTGGCTATTGGACATCGCTTTACAAAATGATTTTATGAACATTTCTCCTCTCCTTTTGGGAATAAATCCAAATCTTTTATCTCCGGATCTCCCGGCTCAAAGTAACGCGCCAGGTTTTGGGGAATCCTATATTTCTTGAAAACAGTCTGTCTGATAATTCTCAAGCTGCCCATCCCATCGCAGAGATACTGTCCGATCCGGCTCTGTGCCCGCAAATACGACGGCTCGAAACTGATCCTGCTCAATTCAGCCGCTAATTTCCCTATAAACATATCGTTATTTTCCGGAAGCGGAATTGAAACCTGACGTCGCACAAGATGATCGTGCATATAATCCAAGTTGACCGAACGACTTGGCAGGGATATTAAAGGCGTCCCAAGAGCAAGAGCTTCCTGGAGTATGATGCCATCCGAGGCAAAAAGAAGATCCGTTGCGCGTAGTCCATCCTCATAATGCAGACGGTCATTATATATATTGACTTTCACCGTATCGCCCGCAATTTGTTTCAATTCATCATCCGAGGGGCAAAATGGGCTGGCAAACAGGGTCAGTTGGGGAGTCCATTTCTCGCTGACATAAGTCGGAGGAGTGATCTGGCTGATCGATTCCGCAATTAGGGGAAGCCATTTCGCCAGATCTAGGTTCTCAGTGGCAATGGCGAAATGATGCGCATAAGTGGGATGATGGCGTTGCTTAAGAATCGCTTTTATGGTGGAAAAACGGAGGGGAGCATAATGCGAACCGCGCAGGAAATGGGTGTAGCCGTTCAATGTCTTGATATCGACTTCTCCGCCATAAGGACTGGGGAGCACGCACCAATCGGCATAACTTTGCTGGGCCCAATCCTGAATCACTACCGTCTCGATGCCCTTCTTCCATAGCGTTTTCTGAAACTGGACATCGTACTTCGAGCCGCAGAGGTAAACCAACGGGCGCGTGGAACGGGAATCAATTCGAGTCGGAACATACGGCGAAATAAGGCTGATCAACCGTGCCAGATCCTCTTCCACGCTGATGCTCTTCTCGGAAATTTCCACACTAACTCCCCGCAGGTTGTGAGCATTCAGCACTTTCTCAGCGGGGGGACTGGTCAGCAAGTGTACCTCATCGAGCTTCTCCCATACTGCCGCCTCCGCCAAGGCAATACCACGCATCAGGTTCAACATGCCATAAGTGTCATTGTAATCGGCACGTATCCATATCCTGTATTTCGCCATTCTCTCCTCCTTCTTCATAGTTCAGAAAATATAGACTACAGGGTAAAAACCTGCAAGACAGATCAACTTGCGGAGGATGTTGAAAGGGAGCTTAATGGATTAGTAATGTTGGAAACGAGCTTGATGAATAAATGATATGATAATTCCGCTATAAAAATCCCGAATCTTCTCCAAGGTAAAAAACCAGCCGATGTAGGTCGGGGTAGCCGAACCTGACAAATAAACGAATCCGACAAAAACCAACTCCAGCCTCATCGCGGGGTAGCGTAAGCCTCCGTGCTTGCGAGAGGTGTGGGGGATGAGG
>CAZCRQ010000142.1:0-7312 GCA_964501095.1 uncultured bacterium
GCCACCCTCCGGGAATAAACAATCCTGGACGATGGCACGTCCAGGCTACTCGCTGGATTTTTGCACGGTCAGCCGGGGACGGCTGACCGCACTGGAAGTAGCATGGGCGTCCCGCCCATGTAATGACAGTTATGTAGCCCGAACGTGCCACCGTCCGGGAGATATTTGGATAAACATGCGTCATTTTCCCGGACGACGGCGCGTTCGGGCTACCTGGCTGGCATCGAATGGTGAGATCCTGGCGGACATGACCACTGAAGCAGAAAAATTCGGCGAAGGAGCGTATGCCGAGATCGCATTGGATGGATCAGCTTTGGCAGCAGCTATTCCATCTGAGTTTGTAGTCGGTTCGGCTTACCCGAATCCCTTCAATTCGACAGTGACAATTCCCTTTACACTGCCGTCAGAAGGCGAGGTTCAGGTGGCGGTCTTTAATGTTCTGGGGCAAAAGGTTTTTGAAAAAGCACAACCTGGCTGCGCCGGACAGAATGTTTTCACTTTCAATGCGGCTTTCACTGGAGGTAAATTGGTAAGCGGTTTATATTTCCTGCAGCTTCAATACTTGGATCAGGTGCGAACTCTAAAATTAATGTTGATCAGATGAAAAATAGCAGTAATTATTACTTCTTTTTTTCAGGTCGATCCTCACTCTCACTTCGATCCGACGCTTCACTCTCCTTCAATTCACGAATTATATCACGAATTCTGGCGGCTTCTTCATAATCTTCAGCTTCGACACATTCCTTTAATTTTTTATTCAATTCATGGAGACGGTCTTCCGCTTGGATCGGCGCCGGTTGCACAATTTCACCCTGCATTCCGGCTTCATGAAACACTTCATCGGCGACATAGACCGGACTGGAGGTCTTCAAGGCGAGAGCAATCGCATCGCTGGGACGCGCATCGATTTTCTTCTCTCCCTTTTCTGTTCTTAAATACACTAAAGCGTAAAATGTGTTATCACGAAGTTCGGTAACTTCAACCTTGACCACCGTCGATGAGGACGCTTCGAGAATGCTATGGAACATATCGTAGGTCAAGGGGCGAACGTATTTCATCCCTTGCAGCAACAACGAGATGGTATGCGCCTCCGCAGCTCCAATAAAGATCGGCAGCCATTGAGAACCGCCTTTCTCTTTCAAGATTACGACATATCCCTGATACGGGGGACTCACTGAGATTCCGGTGACTTCAACAGGGATCATACAACTTCTCCTCAGGATAATACCCGTAGGCGCCTTGGAAAATTCCTGAATAATTAAGCAGGAATCAGCAACCTAGACTAAATAGAATATACTCTCCGCATTATCCAGGTGCAAGCGAAAGGAATCACGGGATCATCCCCCTCTTCTCGAAGGCGGTTCAATATCGTCGGAACAGCCCGACCACCTTTCCTAAAATGCGAAATTCGGAATCGTCTTTCTTTACAATGATCGGGGCAAAATCCGGATTGTCCGGCTTGAGCAGGATTCGTTCCTTCTCGGGATGAAAATACTTCACCGATGCTTCATCTCCGATGAGGGCGACGACAATTTCCCCCGGTTCCGCATTTTCCTGCACACGGCAGAACACTACGTCCCCATCATAAATGCCGGCGCCAATCATCGATGATCCTTTGACACGGAGCGCAAAGGTCTCCCCACTCGGTGCGTAGTCCGCATCGATGGCGATGTGTGAATCGATGTTCTGCTCGGCAAACAATGGTTCTCCAGCCGCGACACGTCCAAGAATCGGAATAGTGACGATTTTGTTCGATTCCAGCACCATCTCACTCAGTTCAATCTCGGGAGCTGTAGTGAAATGTTTCCAAGTGTGAGAAGTAGGCAGGATTTGACTTATCTCCTGCCGAGCGAGTTCAGTCAGCTCAATCGCCCGGCTCTGGTATTTGTGACGGATGATGTATTCTTTCTTCTCCAGCGCATCGAGAATGCAGCGAACCCCATTGGTCGAACGAATCCCCTCTACTGCGCCTATCTCTCGAAAGGTTGGAGGATACCCCTGGTTGATAATCCCGTCCACGATCCGCATCAACACTGATCTCTGACGACTGGTTAATCCCTTCGGCATACTTATCTCCTAATATAATTGGAGTGAGGAGAAGTGTGGAATCACCCCTCACCCCTCACCGCTATGTTTCGTTCTGAACAAAAGATAAGTAAACAGAAGTTCCAAATCAAGTGCGGGAATTATGATCAAGAAGGAGAGTAACAGGGCCATCATTGATTAGGGCGACTCTCATTCTGGCGCCGAAGATGCCTTCTTCCACATGGAATCCTTCCTCTCTTAATTTGGCAGCGAGCAGGGCGCACAGAGGCTCCGCATGTTCGGGAGGGGCTGCCAGGGTAAAGGAGGGACGTCTGCCGCGACGCGTGTCGCCATATAGCGTAAATTGACTCACCAATAAAACCTGCCCTTCGATGCTTTTCAACGATAGATTGAATTTCCCGGTTTTATCCTCAAAGATTCTCAAGTCAGCGATTTTTTTCGCCATCCAATCGACTTCTTCCCTGGAGTCTTCCTCATGGACTCCGACAAACAACAGGAGTCCCGCTCCGATCCTGGCGACTTCACGTCCTCGTACTTCCACCGACGCTTCGCTCACTCTTTGCAGCAACACACGCATGACTGAGACCGATTATTATGATTTTCAAAACAATGGCGCACTTCAAAGCTCAACTATACAATAACCAAAATCTTTTTTCTGAAATAAGGTTGCTTAAAGTAAGAGAAAGGAGTGCGAAATTCAAGTGCTCGATTGGATAGTTAGTCTTCTCGCGGTCTTCCACACCCAAGCCATAATAAAAAACGCGGTCGCCGTGAGCACAATCGCCGCACCGGAAGCCACACGGATATAATAAGAGAGATAGAGTCCGATGACACCGGAGAGGGAAGCGAAGAGTGATGAGACAACCATCATCCAGATAAGACGCAATCCGAGGATGTAGCTGGTGGCGGCGGGAGTGACCAGCATGGCGACCATCAGGGCAATCCCAACCGTTTGCAATGAAACCACGATCACCACCGCGATCAAGACCAGGAGGAGAAAATCCAGCAGTTTCACCGGCAAGCGGAGCGTCCTGGCGAGCACCGGATCGAATGAGACCACCATGAATTCCTTGTACAACAGGATAATCGTCATCATGATCAGCACGCTGAAAATCATGGTGAGTAACAAGTCATAAGGTGTCACCCCGAGAATATCGCCGAAGAGGAAATGTGTGAGGTCGGCGGTATAGTTGCGTACGGTGGAGATGAGGGCGATGCCGAGGGCGAACATTCCGGCGAAAATAATACCGATAGCGGTGTCCTCCTTGACCTTGGCGTGCCGACTGAGCATCCCGATGCCGAAGGAGCTTGCCAAGGCGGCAAGCATGCCCCACCAGAAGAGATGTCTCCGTTCCCCACCACCGACGAGGTAACCCAACGCCACTCCAGGCAGGATAGTATGCGCCAGGGCGTCACCGAAAAACGCCATCCCGCGCAGCACGACATAAGTTCCGACCACCGCGCAGACAATCCCGACCAGCACCGCGGCAATCAGCCCGCGCACCATGAATGGATAATCCAACGGTTCCAGCAGCCAGTCGATCATAACCGCCCCTCGCCACCGTCACAGCAAGTATCACCAAAAGCCACCGCCCCATCTTCAGATGATAACACGTGCATGTGACCGCCATACGCTTTCATCAGATTCTCGGTCGTCAGGATAGCTTGTGGATCGCCAAAACCTTCGATTTTTCCATTGAGGATCATCACCAGAGGAAAGCGCTCTGCGGCGAGGTTCAAATCGTGCAAGGCGACCAGGATGGTGATTTTCTGCTCAGTCAGCCGATCGAGGATGTTTAAAATGTCCTCACGTGTTTGAACATCGAGTCCGGTTAAAGGTTCATCGAGCAGCAGCAATTCGGCTTCCTGAGCTAGAGTACGGGCGATGAACACCCGTTGCTGCTGTCCACCGGAGAGCTGGCTGATCACTCGATGAGCATACATCTCCATTTTTACCTTTTTCAACGCTTCCATCACTGCCAGGCGATCGGTGGCTTTCGGTTGATGAAACACACCCATCTTCCCGATCCGTCCCATCATCACCATATCATAGACGGTCACGGGAAATGTCCAGTCGATACGGCTGCGCTGAGGAACATAACCGATGCAGATATGCCCGTATGGATCGTTTCCGTAAATATGTACATGTCCGGAGGACGGTTTCAGAATCCCGACAATGACATTGAACAAGGTGCTCTTCCCCGCTCCGTTGGGACCGACCACCGCCAAACGTTCGCCGCGCTTTAATATGAACGTGATGTTGGCAAGCGCTACGCCGCTCTCAAAAGTGACGGTGACATTCTCAACCCGTAGTGCTGCTTCATGTTCATAATGCGGGCTATGCGATGGATTAAACAGTTTTAACAATTTACTCATGGAAACCTTTGACAAGAGCTATTTCAATGACTCGACAATCGCTGTCACGTTATATCTCATATACTCAATATAACTAGCGGCTTCTCCATCTTTTGCCGAAAGAGAGCCGGTATAAAAGGGAACCAGATGAACACCGGTATCCAGGGCAATTCGTCGCGCCAGAACAGGATTTCCAGTATTCCCGACAAATATCGCTTTAACTCCCAGCTTTCTAATCGAGGATTCCAGTGCGGCGATTTCCTGAGCGGCAGGTTCAGCCAAGGTGCTGAAGCTCGGGATTATCGTACCGACCTGTTGAAAACCATATCGTTCTGCAAAATAACCGAATACCAGGTGATCGGTGACCAGTTTCCGGTTTTCCCTCGGGATGACAGAAATTTGCTGTTGAATCCACTGGTCTAATCGCTGCAATTTCTCGATATAATTGGCGGCATTCGCCTGATACTGGGCAGTGTGCGTGGAATCATGACGCGCCAGCTCGTCCGCGATTACACCAACCCACTCCATCACCAGATTCGGATTGTACCAGACATGGGGGTCTTGCCCATCGGATTCCAATGGGTGGTCGCTTCTCTCCCCGCACTCCTCACTCCTCACTCCCAGTTCAGTGATATTTCTGGAAACCGACACCAACTTCTCCCGGCTCTTCGTACTCTCGAACAGACGTTCCAGAGACTGCTCCAGCCCGAGACCATTGATGAAAATCAGATCGGCGTTGGACAGCTTGGATACATCCGCCGGAGTGGCTTCAAAGCTGTGGGGATTGGCGCCGACCGGCAGAAGAATGTCCAGCCTGATATTATCTCCCCCGATCTGTTCAACTACATCCCCTAGGATAGTTGTCGTCACCGCCACTCGCAGTCGATGATCCTCGAAGCTGTCGCCTTTTTGCCGGCGGCATCCCGAATAGAGAGAAATTGACGAAATCAAAATCAGTATGAGAATAGAACGATTCATCGGAGGATCCCGGTTTTACACATAAGGTCGATTTATATCTTATAATAGATCACTGGCAATACCCTATACTTCTGGACAGAGCGTTCGATAGAGATTCATCACCTTATTTGCATGGATTTGGATGGTGAATCGGTTAGCGACCCAGGAGCGGGCATAATCACCCATTTGGCGGCGTTTTTCTGGATGAGTCAGGAGTTCGACCAAGCGCTCAATCCAAATTTCCGAATTATTGGGTGGAACTCGGAAACCGCTTTTACCGGCATCGACACCCTCACGTACTCCGGCGACATCGCTGGCGATTGCCGGGACTCCGCAGGCACCTGCTTCGATCAACACTCGCGGAAAACCTTCCTCTCGTGTGTCGGCTGAGGGGAGAACCAGCAGATCGCAGCCGGGCAAAAACTCCTCCGGTTTCTCGAGGAATGGTAAGAAACGTACCGAATCGCTCAAACCTTCAGTCTCGACACGTCGTTGTAACCGTCTCCGTTCACTTTCCCTCCCCTGCCCTGCCAACGCCAGTGTTACCATTCCTGCTTGTGCGATCACCCTGCCCCAGAGATCGAGGAGAAAATCGTGACGTTTGAACGGTACAAATCCCGCGAGAAATCCCACCAAAGGTCGATCTGCGGGAAGCCCATAACGATTTCTGATCTCGCCTCGTTCTCTCTCGGAGACGGGATGGAACCGTTTAATATCGACACCGTTATGAATGACATGAACTTTTCTGCGCACGTGTTCCGGATAGCGTAGGAATCGTCCCGCGGCGCCACGGCTGACCGCAATCATCGCATCGGTCTCCGCGGCGAGCAGACGGTCGGAGAATCGGTCGAAATTCGCCACACGGAGATGTACCAGCAATTTCGCTTTACCCTTCACCAATGCAGCGAAATGGGTGTTGCGCGGAGCATCGGCATGGATAATGTTCGGCTTGAAATCCTGGATTATCCGGTGCAGCCGTAAGATCACCGCTGGCGTTTTTAACAGGCTTCGGCTGATTGAATGCTCCCAGCTTGATTCATATACCTTGAGTCCGAGAGATGACGCTTCCTCAGCAAGATTGCCATAGCAAGGTACGACCAATCCGGCATAAAACTGCGTATAATCGAGGTTCTGTAAAAGATGAAGCAGACTTCTCTGCCCGCCGCGCGCGAGATCGCCATGCAAACTGAGATAAAGAATCCTGGGCATATATCTGGATTCTCCACATTTTGTCTTTTAAATCCCAAAGCTGGATGCCAGCCGGTAAAAGTATAGAAAAGAATGCGGGAAAACCAACAGTGGTTTTTGCTCAAACCTGAAGGAACATATAAAGATGTCCGATGGTTACATACAGGAGTTATCTCGCTGGAGGCGGGAAAGAAATGCTTGCTCATTCGATGAAATACTGTTATTTTTCAGTTCAGTAATGAATTTCCCCAAATCCGGTTTGAATCAGGCGAGTAGGGTAAAATGCTATTCGAGAATGTCAAGACAGAGATTGCCAAATCTAAAGGTGTAAGAGGCGGAGATGATTACATGAGCCTGCTGTTGATACGTCCCTTTGAGGTAGTTTATAAAGGAAATCAGTATAAAGTTGTGATGGTTCGTGCAGACAATGTCGGCAATCGTTTTTATGCAATTCCCAGCGATGAGATTACAGATCCGCCGGAAGCCTTGAAGTGGATTGCTGAACGTTGGATTGAAAAAATCATCCCCCTCGATCCTGCATGAGTTCAGTAAGTTTATGGGAGATGATTTATGTCTCCTCGATTTGCTGGATCAGATAAAATCCATTTTAGGTTGTAAGGCGGCGAGAGGGTGGTTGGTCAGTGGCTTTATAACTCAGTGGCTTTATAACAATGACGGTGCTCGGGAAACCGGGCATTTTTTTATACCCTTGGTAGCGTAAGCCTCCGTGCTTGCGAGAGGGGTGAGGGGTAGCGTAAGCCTCCGT
>CAZCRQ010000143.1:0-7057 GCA_964501095.1 uncultured bacterium
GTTACTAACCATGTGCATAAAAAATCGGTAGGTATTTGCACTGTAAAAAACAATAGTCGGTCCGACTAGGAAAATTCGATCCTTGAAAGCAACATCCACCTCAGTAAAGTTTTTCCAATTCTTGAGCGCAAGGCGATAAAACTTCAGCTCTTTACTCATTATCCTCCTCACCTTACGTAGCGTAGGCGTCCCCACCTGCGAGAGATCGTAAACACAAATCGCCAGCATGAATTGTAAATCACCAATCGCAAGCACGGAGGCTTACGCTACCCTACGTAATTTCCAATTTACTGCCGTGTCGGTTCAGTATCAAACGGTTGATTGTTTTAACGATAAAAAAACCCGCAAAAATGCGGGATGATAAAGTACGATACGGTCGATTCCAATTCTGCCGGATTACACCTTGACACCTTTTTTACGCAGCTCTTTAAGTACCACACCAATCCCTTTTTTATCGATGGTTTTTATCGCTTGGGCGGTAACACGCATGGTGATTCAGTGTGTCCCAGGATATGGAATCTTCTCTTTTATTGCTATCTATTTATCGCAAATAGATCACCTTACAAGTGGCAGTTTGATGATCGAATCCAACTTTGGTAAAATACATCCCACTCACCAATTCCTGACTTAAAGAATTGAAATCAATTCTAAACAGATGTTGTCCAGAATTATAGAAATAAGAAGTTTCATAGACACTATTACCGATCAAATTAAAGATGTTAATCGAAACTACGCCAGCTGTTGGTAATGATAATTGTATTATTACAGTCGAGTTGAACGGATTTGGATAAACAGAATCAACGAAAAAATTAGTAGGAAGGTTGTTGTCAGGAAAATCCAAATTTACCACAGTAAATGCATCTTCGCCGAACCTTCCGGATTCCTGAGTAGTCAACAACGTACCATCGGTAGAAAATACCTTCGCCGTGATCGGGTGCCCCGTCTTGAAACCAGGAAGATTCTGTTCCGTCGATCCTTTCCAAGCGGCAAGGGGAACGATTTCACTCTCCGGCATCACCTTCGCTTTACCGACCAACAATCTACCATCGTACAGTTCAATAAAAGCTGGATACTGCGCTCTCAACCCAGCAGATATATGCGCCACTACTGCATAAGGCAGTCCTGTCGGTTGGGGAGAATCCACTGGCTGCCCTGGACTACTTGTTGTCTGGGATAAATAATTGGGATTCTTCAAAACGTCCCCACTCATCAACATTCCCTCCCCACCAATATACTGAAAATCCACATTCCAATCAGAGAAGACCATGTAACCTTCCCCTGGACGCATATTCCCGAGAGAATTGACCAAACCTGGAATCCAGTATCGCCCATCATCGGTGATTACGATGCGAATATTATTCGCAATTGACGATAATACAAAGTCCGCCGCCATCTCGGTATCAAATGGATACCCGATCCAACTCCAGGTATGCGCGGAGATTCGGTATATTCTGTCAAAACCGATCGGCTCACCAGTGCTCACCCAAGAGGAGGTATCGGAGCAGAAGATCTGGTACCCTTGGGTAACTTCAAATCTCTCAATGGTATTTATATTTGGCGGAATGAATATCCCACCGTCGTTTTGACAGACAATCACCAGGTCTTGAATTTCCCCAAAAACCTCCGCTGCGTCCGGAACATTCGGCTCGAGGAAGGTAGAGACCAGTTCAAAGTAACGCGCCGCCAAGGGCACGATAAGGATGGGTCTTTCCGGTGGGATTTCCTCATCAACAAATTCATAGATTCCCAAACCTCCCTCATAATCTGCGAGAAAGACATGATTCTCAGAGATGGCGACCGCCATTCCATGGCCGGGAGTCGTATGCCAACCGACCTGATATGGATGCCAGGGATCCTCTACATTCAAAATAACTAAACTGGGATCACCATTCACAGCAATCGCCGCATAACCATTTCCCACCGCTACATCACGAGTGTCGAAGAGTTCGAAGAATCCTATTTCATTCGGATTCGTTGGATCGCTGATATCGACGATACGGAGACCAGCATCGCCATACGCGATATAAGCATAATTATCGACAATTTTTATTCCATAAGCGCCAGTTTCGTCTGGTAATAACCATTGAGACATAATCGCAGGAAATTCTCTATCGTTAATGTTAAAAATACCTAGACATCCAAGCCAATCCGATTCATTGAATGCACCATACAAGATTTCATCTCTTACGGCAACATCTTCACCTGGATATCGATATTCATAAAATGGATTCAATCGCCAAAACGTTTGACATTGTGATACAACCTCAGGGGCTTCAGGAGAGGAGATGTCGATTATATATATGCCATCATTTATTTCTTGTCCCATGTGAGCGACATAAGCATAATCACCGGATACTATTACTCTATCCGCTGATCCAGGATTTAATGGACATGTGCCCACAATAAAAGGATGGCGTAGATTACTGATATCCACCGTCTTTAATCCGCCGAATCCATCAGCCAGAAAGGCATAACTTCCGTTAATGTCGACTCCTTTTGTTACATTGGGCGTAACTAAAGAGCCTATTTGAACTGGATTGGTCAAATTTGTGATGTCGATGATCGCCATACCCTCGTTAAATCCCGTAGCGACAAAAGCATGACCGCAAATTAGTACTACATCGTACGCATTATCATTAGTCATGCAGGATCCGATCAGTTCAACATTGACGCCCTGAGCTGATAAAGTACTATAACATATCAGTAAAATAGTTATAGTTAGCATAATTTTATTATAATGCATTGAACTGCTCCTTAATATAAAATGTTGCTGTTTATCCTATTTAAATTATCCTCCCTACTTCCATTATATTATACATAATGTCAATCACTCGGATAAAGTACATGCCCTACACAATAACCGGATACTGCTTCATCTCCACCCCAGATCATTTCAACAGCATAACCTGACAAGTTCCCAACATTATATACATAACCATCCAAATTTTTTTCTCCTTGTGGTTGATCAGTTCTCCAAAGAGTCTCTTCAAAGATCGTCGTTTGTTCGTGATAAACATGCAGATACACGTAAGTTGACCAATTGTCTCCTTGAGCAATTAGCATGTTCTTTATATACCAATAGAGATCGTTGGTGCCTGTGCCTTCATAAGTTAGATCTTCTGAAGCAGTATGTGCCTCATTATAATAGCGAATAAGCCATACTTCATCTTGAGCTATTAAGCTTGAAAATATAAAATTGAGAAAAACGGCTAAAAACGCTACTAATAAATGCTTTGTTTTCATAGCCGATTCTCCTTTTAAAACAGATTAATAAGTTAACTTATGCAAGTAGTGTAATAAGGAAATAAGAGTAAAGGTGTGATTTAAATCACATTTATCCAATGTTGTAAGATCGAATCAAAAGCGGGTCGCAGAACCGCACAATCCTGTTCTGTTAATCTCTCACTGCTGACACAATGAAAAATCCGCAAATTAGCAGGATAATTCTTGTTACTACGCTAGCACATGGTAATTATATAGGCGTCTTAAATAGTTGCGCACTCTATCATTGTTGTCATTCTGAACGAAGTGAAGAATCTCTGGTTTTCACAATGAGATGCTTCACTGCATTCAGCATGACAATCTCATTACAAAACGCAGTTGTCAACGTCGTTCTGTATAGTAAATTCCGTCGATTACCTTCAGCCGGATTACACTTTGACCCCCTTTTTACGCAGCTCTTTTAGAATCACGCCGATCCCTTTTTTATCGATCGTTTTTATCGCTTGGGCGGTAACACGCATGGTAATCCAGCGTTTTTCTTCCGGGATATAGAATCTTTTCTTTTGCAGATTCGGCAGCCAGCGACGTTTAGTGACATTATGCGCATGACTGATATTATGACCGACCATCGGTTCTTTTCCGGTTATGATGCAACGGCGTGCCATGATCTCTCCTTGAGTGTTATTAAAGGCGAGAATTTAGTTAAAGGAAGGGTGTTTTCCAAGATAAAAAATTCAGCTCCGCTCTCAGATTATCGTCTCCCGTGCCCCGAGAAATTCATCTCGTTCAGGATAGTCGGTAGTATAGTGCAATCCGCGGCTCTCCTTGCGATAAAGAGCGCATTTTACGACCAGTTTGGCGACCTGGGCGATGTTTCTCATCTCAACCAGTTCAGGACTGACCACAGTGCGCCGCCAGTAATCCTCTACTTCACGTGAAATCAAACCGATTCGCCGCTTGGCGCGTTCGAGTCGCAGTCCGCTGCGTACAATTCCGACATAGTCCTCCATCAATTTGCGGATTTCTAAAAGGTCGTGCGAGATCAACACCCACTCTTCAGCGTCATAAGTGCCGGAATCATCCCAGGGCGGGATATTCGGCAGCGTTTCGCCTTTGGTTTCCTTTAAAACTCTCTTCACCGCCGCCGCAGCACGGGAGGCGAAAACCACCGCTTCGAGTAGTGAATTGGAGGCGAGACGGTTGGCGCCATGCAATCCGGTATACGCCACTTCTCCTGCGACATAAAGCCGATCGATGGTCGAACGTGCCCAACTGTCGGACATCACCCCTCCGCACTGATAATGCGCTGCCGGAACCACCGGTATGGGTTGAGTCGTGATGTCAAGCCCATATTGTTCCTTCAAGGTGGAATATATGGTCGGAAACCTTTGGCGTATCTGATCGGCAGATTTGTGTGAAATGTCGAGCCAGACATGTTCGATGCCCCATTTTTTCCGCTGGTTGTCGATGGAACGGGCGACAATATCGCGTGGCGCCAGCTCCGCCATGGGGTGAATCTTTTCCATGAACCGCTCGCCATGTTGGTTGCGCAGAATGCCGCCGAAACCGCGTACCGCTTCACTGATTAAAAATGAGGTGTTCCCATCCCGCAGTGGGGAGTAGAGTACGGTAGGGTGAAACTGCATGAATTCGAGGTTGGCGATCCGCGCCCCGGCGCGCCATGCCATCGCTACTCCATCACCCGTGGCGATCGGTGGATTTGTCGTATTTAACCAGGCGCGTCCCATACCGCCGGTCGCTAATAGCGTTACCCGAGCTGGAATTAAATCAACCTTTAGAGTATGCGGATTGAATATATAAGCACCGTAACAACGTTTGCTGATCGGGCGGTAGATTGCCTGCAAATGACGGTCGGTGACCAGGTCGACGCTTAGTGTATTCTCCACTAATGTAATTCGGGGATGGGCGCGGATACGTTCTAAAAGTGCGCGTTCCACCTCCTTGCCGGTATAATCCGCCTTGTGCACGATCCGGTTCTTGCTATGACCGCCCTCTCTGCCTAATGCCAACTTCCCCTGGCTCTCCTCAGTAAAATGTGCACCCCATTCAATCAGACGTTGGATCTTACCTGGTCCCTCCTTGGCGACAATTTCAACAATTTCCGGTTTGCAGAATCCATCACCGGTTTGAATAGTATCCTGGACATGAAGCTGGACAGAATCATCTTTTCCGATAGCGGCAGCAATGCCACCCTGGGCATAGTTGGTCGCGGAATCCGCGCTCCCTTTTTTCGTCACCACGATCACTTCCGCCTCTTCCGCTGTCTCCAAGGCGAAAGACAATCCAGCAATACCAGATCCAATAACTAAAACATCATAAACTTTTGCGTTCACTTAAAATATCTCTTCGTGTCTCTTTGTCTACTTAGTGGATTTCTTTAGTTAACACCATTCTGATTGTCGTTCCTCCGCCCGGATGGCTCTCTTTGACATAGAGCTTGCCGTGGTGGGTTTCCTCTACAATTCGTCGTCCCAGGCTCAGTCCCAGACCCCACCCACGCTGTTTCGTGGTAAATCCGGGACGGAAGATAGTTTCATGATCCTTCTTCGGGATGCCGACGCCAAAATCCTGAACATCGACAAAGACATGCTTTTTCTCGATTCCTGTCCTGATCTTCACTTCACCTTCGCCAGCCATCGCCTGGGCGGCGTTACGGATTAGGTTTTCCAGCAGCCAACCGATCAATTCCTGCTGGAGAGGCACTTCTCCACAGTTCCCATGTTCCACATTGAAGGTAATCGCGCTTCCCACTCGCCCCCGCATATAAACCACCGCTTCATCAACTATTCGGTCGAGATCTGTCGGTTTCAGCTCCTCTCGCGCTCCGATCTTGGAAAATCGCACCGCAATTCGTTCGAGACGGGCGACATCCTGCTTCATTTTCGCTACCACTTCGCCCGCTTGGTTTTCATTCCTCCCTTCCGGTTCGTGTTTCTGCGAGTCCTTAGTGGATGTTCCCTGATCGCCGAGCATCTCGAGCCAACCGAGCAGGGAAGAAATCGGTGTGCCTAACTGGTGGGCGGTTTCACGTGCCATTCCAATCCAAACCGAACGCTCTTCCGCCTTCCTTATGGTACGGAATCCGATATATCCGAGCAAGACATACAAGGCGACAACAATGCCGCTGGTGAGAGAAAAACGGCGCAGGAGGCGGGCGTGAGCCGGATCGCCGTAATGGAAATAATCGACAATTCCCGGTATTACTTCCAAAGCCACCGGCTCATTACCCTGGGCGTCCATCTCACGGATGATTTTACGTACCTTTTCCCTCGCTTCCACTGTCGTATCGCCTGGTGCCACGGTGAGGTTTTTCCAGAGCTTCGGATTGCCCTCGACATCGGTCAGCACCAAAGGAAAATTGATCTCTTGAACCGCTTGGTAGGCAAGCATCGGATTGTCACCCAACAACAGGCTGCGATAATACTGCACTGAGGTTTTCAATTGCTGACGAGAAGCCTCCCGTATATCGCTGATGATCTGGCGTGTGGACAAAAACAATCCGGCTGCCAAAATGACAGCGCCGACAAAGAGCAATCCTTTATACAAACCGGCGCGACGCAACTGCCCGGAAGAACCTGTTGATGTTTGATTGTTCATTTATTGTTATTCCTCAGATTTTCATTTAGCCAGTTCTGCGGGAATGACACTGGGCTGTGTTTTGCGAGATTCACGCCTATTCTCGGTAGCCTGCTTCGTGGGAATGATTATATGAAGCAAGGACGCCCATGCTACGCTTTCGCCTTTTGCCTTCCATGGGCGGGACGCCCATGCTACGCTTTCGCCTTTTGCCTTCCATGGGCGGGACGCCCATGCT
>CAZCRQ010000143.1:7157-7285 GCA_964501095.1 uncultured bacterium
ACGCTTTCGCCTTTTGCCTACATCCCCTAAATATCAGAATCAGGATCACCAGCCAGGCGGCAATTGTTATCAGTATCGATGGCATCCAGTGCGCCGGTCGATAATGGAAAACGACCTTCGACTCACCA
>CAZCRQ010000144.1:0-7280 GCA_964501095.1 uncultured bacterium
TTTACTTGTTGTGCAGGTTTACTTGTTATGCAGGTTTACTTGTTGTGCAGGTTTATCAAGATTATATTATCGTAAGGTGTTGTGTTTACGGGAAACAGCTCTCTTTTTCTCCTGGACAACAAGTAGTCCAGGGCACCCCCAATGGGATTATTTCTATCTTCTGACAGCTCGGAAAGCAGGAATCCAGGAAAAACAAGTATTTATAAATTTAACCATTTTTTCATGAAAATTCAGAATTTTCCTAACATTAAGACACTTCGTCGTCAATTTCCTGCTTTTTCTCATATCTCTGCAATCCTCTTACTTTTATCGATTTGGATTTTTACAGTCCATGCGGAACCCGATCCCTCACAGGTGGCGGTGGCAATGGTTGATTGCGAAACAATTCTGCTGGTGCGTTCTGATCGTGAGGTCAAGCGCGGCTGGCGATATAAGGTGCTGGATCAACTTTATGGGCGCTGGAAAGGTAAATGCCTCGCACCCGCTCCCCCTTCAATCCTCTCCGAAAACCGCGACACCCTGATTTTACTTGTTCCCCTCGACCTGGCAGAAAGACTAGAGAAAAACAAGCTGAGGAAGCGATTTGGACTTCCCCGTGAACGACTTCAACCACACGAACTTTTTCTCTATTCCGAAGGTCAGCAACTTGGCATCCTGCCCTTGGTCGATGCTTTGAAACTTCCCTGGCATGAGCAGAAGGAACGGTTGATTGCTCTCTTTTTTAATGATCCCTCAAGCTGGCAGGCTGCGGCAGCGGAAACGATCCTTCTCCACCAGGTTCTCCGGGGAATGAGCAATTTCGATTCCACGCAATTCGTTCTGGATGCCGTGGATCTGCTGTGCCGCCCATTTTCTCCGTCGATTCTCTCGATCCTTGCCGAGGAGTTGACTCGGCAGCGTCCCGAAGCTGCGCTGGCTCCACTGATGGCAGCCTTGGATACGCTCTCTCTCGGCAGTCGTATTATTACCTCTGATGTCGAAACGTATGGAAGATGTTGGCAGGTGGTAAATCTGCTGTTGAGTTGGGATGATCCGGCGGCGGCGCGAAAGGTAGAGGAACGACTGGCGTCGATGTTGGAGGAGACAATCCAGACGAAGGAAAAACAGTTCCCGATCGCTTCGCCGATCATCGATTTATATTATTATGATGCACCGCTTCATGATGAAGGTTCTTCTTCTACTCTAGCGTCTGCGATTGGTAATGGATTTCATACCGATGCCGCATGGTGTGATAAACTCTTACCGATTCTTATGATTGCTTGTAAATTGAACTGTACTGAAGCGGGTGAAATTCTTACATTGGCAGTTGAGAGAATGGTGAAATGTCGCGAGGAGCTGCCATTCTATTCAATCGAGAGACCCTTGGCGCAGCTTGCTGAAAAATTGGGCGCAGCCTCCGTTCCTAATATATGTAAAATCATAAGTTTTCGAGAATTACGTGATCTTGGCTATGCCAAAGGGGCGGTGGAAGCCCTTGGGGAGACAGGCAGCCCCGACGCAGCGGACACCTTGATCACCTTGATCGAACAAGGCAGGTATCGTCAAACGGCTTTGACGGAATTGGCGGGGATAAATGTCCCGAAAGCCTGGCAATATGCTTGGGAATGGGTGAAAAATGATATGCAACAGGCATTGAGCGGGGCTAAAACCAATCCCAGCGAATTTGAGAGCGGCGCGGCGTTGAAAATTCTCGCCTCACGTGCCAATGAAATTCCCGAAATCGAGCCCTTCCTGATCGATTTCGCGTATAACGCTCCGGAACAGATTAAACCTTATGCCTGGGAATACTTGCGTTACCTGCCCACTCCCAACGCGGCAGAATTTCTGCTCAATCATTTATCGGAACTTATCCGATTCTCTATCAAGCCTATTTCCATTCAACAACTCAGGCATCTGTCCTCGGAAAAGCTGGCGCCCTGGCTGGTGAAGGTGATTCGGGGTGAGGTTACAGAGTTGCCGGACTGGAATGTTGAAGCCCAGCAACGTGACTATATATCCATGGCTTTAATGACATTGAATGGAGATACAAGCCGCTATGCTACAGATGCTCTTTTAGAAATTGCGTACGACAAGAACCTTGCGATCTCTTTGTCAGCATTAACTTTCTTGGAAAAACGCCAGTCTCTTCCAGAGCCGGAAATCCTCGCAGAAATTTATTTTATCCCCAGAAGCGATTTTAACGTTCAACTTTATGCCCGTCTTGCCAGGTTATGTTTACGTAGTTGGACGTCAGGCGGCGGGCTTCAGGCTTCCAGCATCGAGCCTCAAGCAGGCGCTACAGTTCTGGCTGCCCGACTCCACGAATATTCCACCGAACAGCTTCTTTTCATCGCCCAATCTGCGGCGGAATCCAATCACCCCGAGGAGTTCAAGCCTATCCTGGAAATCCTCCAAAGAGCCCCCGATCCCCAGGTTGCCGCTTATGCCAATTATGGCTTGGCTCGGCTTCGTAACTGACAAGTGCTGGACATGTTTACTTGTGCGCCGTTTTTATATCTTTCAACGATTATCCACAAATCAGAATGGATTTATTGGTGAAGATTCAAAGTCCAGTGAACAGCAAGGCGTTATACCTTCTCACGGCGCTCATTTTTACCTCAGCGTTGCTGTTAAATTTAATTTCCCTTGAAGCGATGGGGAAAGTGCGCGCCTACCGAGAAGATCAGACCGGCGACCTTCACAATCGGCGAAATTACTGGATTTATTTAAATCGACGTGATACCTCTGAGGCTGCATATCAATCGAGCATTGACCGTTTGGATGAGAAAGCGAAGAGCCGTCGATTACGGGCGATGGGGGAGCTGCTGGCAGACAACGATCTCCCGTTTCGACCGGATGACCTGGCAGAGATACAGGCTTGCGGGGTGCGGATACGTTGCCTCAGCCGTTGGCTCGGCGCAGTTTCTATAGAAGCGAATTCAGAACAATTGAGAATGGTGACTGCCTTGCCGATGGTGGAAAGAATGTCCCCAGTGAGGCGAGGAAGAGCTGTTGAGGCAAATCGTCAATTTAATAGAATCGTTCTAGGCTCGGACAGCTTGCTCTATGGTAACGCCTGGAACCAGAATCGCATGATCGGCGTACCGGAGGCTCATCGGTTGGGATACACGGGAATGGGCGTACGAGTAGGTTTTCTCGACAGCGGATATAATTTCTACTCATCACATCACGCATTTGCTTTCCTGAACGTGATTGGCGTCTGGAATGCGCTGGATTCCAGTGATTTTATCGATACCGGTCTTCATGGCGCACAAGCATTATCGGTAATGGCGGCGAATGATACCGGCAGGATGGTGGGGGTCGCTCCGGATGTCGAAGTGCTCCTGGTGCGAACCGAAGATAACCGCGATGAGTACCCGGCAGAGGAGGATTATTGGGTGGCAGGATTGGAGTGGGCGGAAGCGGCAGGTGCAGACCTGATCTCGACCAGCCTGGGCTATTATCTCTGGTACGAACCGGAAGACTTTGATGGTGAGACGGCTGTTACCACTATTGCGGCGAATCAGGCAGCCGCACGTGGGCTATTGGTGGTCACTTCCGCGGGTAATCAGGGCGATGGCGGCATCGGCGCCCCTGCCGACGGCGATTCTGTCCTCGCAGTCGGCGCGGTTACGCAAACTGGTGAATACGCACCCTTCAGCTCCAACGGACCGACTTATGACGGACGCATCAAACCTGATGTCGCAGCTTTGGGTGAATATGTCGCAGTTATCGGCGATACTTCGTCAGACGCCTACTTTTTCTTGAGCGGCACTTCATTTAGCTGTCCGGCGGCGACGGGTGCGCTTGCTCTTCTCCTCCAGGCTGATCCGGAACTGCTCCCAATGGAACTTGTCGATCTTTTAAAAACCACCGCCTCGCAAGCCGAGGCGCCAGATACTTTGCTCGGTTGGGGCATTATCAATCTTCCCGCTGCCCTGAAAAAACTGGGACCTCAGGCTGTGTGCACCTACTCACCCTCCCGTAAGCCAATGATTCCTGTGGTGTTTCCTAATCCGACCAACGGCGGTATTCAAGTGGAATTTGACCCTGGACTACCCGGATTGGTGCAGCTCAGCCTTTTCAATCTCCTGGGGCGTGAGGTGTTGGTCAAGCATTATTCCCTCACCGGGAAATGCCAGACAGTACAACTCGATCTGCAATCCCTGCCCTCTGGAATATATTTCCTGAAGGTCACAGACGAATCACAGCAATCAGCCAAGATTATCCTGGAAAGGTAGGCTACCAGGGCATACCGATAAACATTAACGGATTCAAAGATTCACTTTCTCCCAAGACGAAATAATCTCTCGATTCAAGATCACGTTATGGAGATATGCTTTTCTAAAAACATCGTTTTGCATCTTCTCTGAATGCTCCATAACTCGATCATAAGCTTTTTGCAAATAATTATTGGCTTGAACACCACGTCCCAGCGTCGAGTAAGTTTGCGAGATATTCCAGAGAATCCGGCGGGTGAGCCGTTTGATCTTTTTATTCTGTTGTAGTATATCGAATTTTTTCAGGATGATGGCGCTGGAATCTATTTTCCCGGCTTGGGCGTAAGCCAAAGCCAGTGGCGCCACAATCTCGATCTCTAATTTCGGCAGATTTAAAGAATCGGCAATTTTTAAGGCTTGGTTTAATTTAAGAATGGCGCTGGGATAATTTTTCTGCTCAAGATCGAGTTGACCAAAACCGAGCAGGCATTTGCTCCGTCCTTCCTGATCTTTTCCCTCGACCAACTTCACTAAAGCGGAATCCAAAAAGTTTTGCGCTTTTATAGACTGCCCTTTCTCAAGATACAGTTTACCAAAGGATAAGAGAACATTACCCTCTCCCTTGGGATTTTCAAGATTCTTTTGTATTTCCTGACACCGATTCAGGTATTCCAGCGCTCTGTCATACATGCCCAGAGTTTGATAGATCGCTGCGATACTGCCAAACGAGCTACTCTCACCCCATTGCTCCCCAATTTCCTGACGAATCGCTAGTGCTTTCTCATGGTAATCCAGCGCCGTTTCAAATTCATCAGAGTCCTCAAAGATCATCGCCAGGTTGTTCCAGCAATCGGCTTCTCCTTTCCGGTCTTCAAGTTGCTGCTTGGTCCCCAGGGCGCGAGTCCAGTATTCTTTCGCCTGCTCAAAATCTCCACGGATATAGTGGATAATACCGATATTATTCAGGCAACTGCTTTCCCCTTTGAGATCCCCGAGTTCTTTCCGTATGGCAAGCGCCTGTTCAAAATGTTGCAAAGCTTTTTCGTTATCTCCCAATTCTTTATAGATGAATCCCATGTTGTTCAAGGTCAGACTTTGTTTCTCCAGGTCTTCCAATTCACGGCTCAAATCAAGAGCGCGTGAATAGTACTCCAGCGCCTTGTCTAGGTTTCTCAGATAGTAATGGCTGTTTCCAATATTTGTCAGCGTGTAGATTTCGTTGCGACGATCCCCGAGTTCATGTCGGATTTCCAGCGCTTGGGTGAAGTATTCCAGGGCTTTTTGCTTATCGCCCTGGTCGGAAATGACGACTCCAATGTTGTTCAAAGTAGTGCCTTCGGACATACGGTTGCCTACCTGGCGGAAAATCTCCAATGATTTTGTATAATAATCCAGCGCATTGTCATACTCCCCGCGATGCTGATGCACAACCCCAATGCCGACATACACTTCCGCTTTCTCGCCAACACTTCCCTTCTGCTCCGCCATGCGAAGCGCTTCCTGGTGGATCTCCATTGCCTTGTCATAATCTCCCACCTGAGCATAAGATCGGGCGAGTACAATTCGCGGCTGGATGAAGGTGGAATCGATCTGCACCGCCTTGAGGAGAAGATCACGCGATATTTCCAGATCCTCCAAATTCTGCCTTCGGTCGTAACGGTATTTTCCTTTTAAATAAAACTCATAAGCTTCCGGATTAGAGGTGGATTCTCCTTGGATTTCCGCCGCCATTTGACCCTGCGGAACAACACCAAGAGCATTGAGCACCTCCTGAATCATTTTTCCTTTAATTGAAGCGACTTTTTCCGATGGCTGCTCCCAACGGTTACTCCAGAGTATCTTCCCGGTCGATGGTTCAACCAACTGGGCGGCGAGACGGAAATTGGTCTCACTGCGACGCAAACTGCCGGTTAGAATGTAGCGGACATCAAGTTTGCTGGCGATTTCCGCCAGTGGACTTTCACTCTCTTTAAAGGGAAGGACATCATTCAGCGGAGGCACACGGATAGAACCGGCTTTCGCCAGGTCGATAATCATATCTTCTGTAATACCGTAAGCGAGATACTCATCGTCAGGCGAACCGAGATTCTTTAGATAAAGCACTCCGATGGAGGGGACATCAGCTAAAACCGGCATTCTTCCATGAAAATAGACTAATACAGCTAAGAGAAGAACAAACACTCCAGCAAGGTAGCGCATTCCCCTCTTCAGTCGGGGACGTTCCAGAAACCGCTTTTTAAAACTTATGGCGGGAAGTTCTTTGCCGGTCAAGGCAAGTACTTTCATTGGGTGTTTGACATTTTTTAGCTTCCTGACACCCAGTGAAACAGCAGTGATTTCCGGATGGCTGTAAAGTTCCGCGTGTACTCGTTCAGAGATCGAGATGCCGCCAACAGGAGCGAGCGGTTCAAGACGCGCGGCGATGTTGACACCGTCACCAAAAACATCTCCATCCTTGATGAGAATATCCCCGACATGAATTCCGACTCGAACATTCAGATCCTGGACGTTTTTGAACGCTTGCTGAAGTTCAATCGCGCAGTGAACTGCCTGGAGGGCGCTAGCGAAGCGCGATAATGTCCCATCGCCGATCTCCTTGATCACCTTACCCCCGTGCTTGCTCACGATGGGATAAAGTATCGAGTTCTGCTGTTCGATGATCGATCGGGCGTGCGATTCATCTTTTCCCATCAATGCCGTGTAACCGGCAATGTCGGTAAACATAATCGCGGCGAGTCGACGCTTGGATTCAGTCTCTGATGTCATCGCATTTCCATCGAGTGGAAAAGGTTATCTCTCTTCATCAATTCGAGTCAAAATCAAGCTGTGATACTATTTTGATATCGAGCACTAGTATTTCGATATCGAGCACTAGTATTTAGATATCGAGCACTAGTTTAAGATATTCCGTGGAGAATTCCAACGCTTGAACGACTTTCTCAAAGATTCCACGTCTCGCTTCCAAACTCCTCATAGGTAAATGTCGTAGGTAAATGTCGTAGGTAAATGTCGCGGGTAATTGTAGCATGGGCGTCTCGCCCATGAGAGCTTAAAGGGCAAAGGTGAAAGGGTAAAGGTTAG
>CAZCRQ010000145.1:0-7233 GCA_964501095.1 uncultured bacterium
TCGCAGGCAGGGACGCCTACGCTACCCCTCATCGCAGGAAGAGGAGGGTGGCACGGGACTTCAGTCCCGTGTCTCAGGTTAGCAAGAGAAGGATTTGCGTCTACGACGGTAACCTCCTATTGGGCAATTATTGACATCTCGTTCCCACATATAAGTGTGGGAACGAGAGTCAATAGGACAAATAAAACAGCTTGTTCACAGCTATTTACTGACCATCACCTTGACGAACTTGGTTCCGACCGACTTCGGACGAGTGATTGCCGTACCCACCGCACGATTCCAGACCAATTGCGCCAGCATTCCCATCGAACGGCTGACGCTAAAGAGCACCGTGTAATAGGAGAATTCGGTCAGACCGTAGTGATAAAGCAACGCCCCCGATCCGGCGTCCACATTGGGCCAAAAGTTGGCAATCGGATTCTTGCCCGCCTTCACACGTTCATTGCTGTACTCCTCGAGAACTTTCGGAACGACGGTAAAGACACGATCGACCGTCATGAAAACCGGATCATTCGGCATGTATTCCTTGCCGAATTGGTTAAATCCAGTGAATCTCGGATCGGTGACGCGTAAAACAGCATGACCGTAACCCGGAATCACCTTGCCGGCATTGAGGGTCTCGAAAGTGTAGTCGCGAATTTGCTGCTCTGTGGGAACACCGCCAAATTTATCTATCGTTTCCAGAATCCAGGAGAGGCATTCTTGATTAGCGAGTCCGTGCAGCGGACCAGCGAGACCGTTCAGTCCGGCGGAGACGGAATAATAAGCGTCGGAGAGGGCGGAACCGACCGTATGGCAGGTGTTGGCACTGACATTCCCCCCTTCATGGTCGCTGTGGAAGTGGAGGTAGAGACGCATCAATTTGGCAAAACCGCCATCCGGGTCAGGGATGCCCAGCATGTTGGTGTAATTGGCACCCCAATCAAGACCTTGAACATAAGGAATCAGATCGCCTTTCTTGTAACGAATCCGATAAACACCCGCGGCTACTGATGGGAGTTTCGCCAAAAGTTGAAGACTGTCCTCCAACATCGGAATCCAGTATTCTTCCTTGACCATACCCTTGTCATACCACTTCCGGAAAACGCTTTCCTTCTCCATCACCAGAATCGCCGTATCCAACATCGCCATCGGATGGGAATCGTCAGGCATGGCGTAAAGTACATCCCAAACATACTCGGGGACGGCGGAACGTTTGTCATATTCCGCCATCATGTCCTTCTTCGCAGCTTCATCAGGCAACTCACCGGTGAGCAGAAGGTAGAAGGTCTCCTCGGGCCATAAATCCTTGATGTCTAGCAGTGGATAGCCACGGATGATCAAGCCTTTGTCCGGCTCCACCAACGAAGTATCACAGATCATGCTTTTCACGCCCCGCATACCGCCGTATGCCTGAGCTATTGTACAATCTGATAACTTAACATTCCCATGATCTTTCAAAATTGCAGCGCGTTCGGCGCGCCATTCTGGGACTAACTCTTGGAGTCTTTTAAATAATTTGGACATTCGATGCCTCCTTACTCATGGATTACTGTTAGGCTTTTTTAGCCTCTGAATTAGTATGTTACCAATATCACAAACTATAAGACAGGGATCAAATGAATTCCCACGATCTGTGCTTAAAATATCTCCAAATCTCAATCGGAGTCAAGTGTCGGTCTCCAAAACAGATACCAGGGGATGTATGAAAAGCCGCCTTTTGTGTCTGACGACCTCATTTTTGTCGTCAGTTGCCCTCGGCTGACGACACCGGTAATAAATCATCCGGCAAAGACTACTATACTGCCTGAATGAATAAGACGTATATTATTTCGTTTTATCGTAAGGTTAAAACTTGAGTGAGAAACCGGAGGACTCCAGTGGCGACCCCGATGATGACACAATATCATCGCGTCAAACTGAAATTTCCCAATGAAATAATCTTTTTCCGTATGGGTGATTTCTTCGAGATGTTCCACGATGACGCCATTGTCGCCCATGAGATTCTCGGATTGACATTAACTAAACGTTCTCACGGAAAAGGGGAAGATAAAGAAATACCCCTCGCTGGTTTTCCCCATCACAAGCTGGAATCCTATCTGGCTAAGATGATCCGTGCAGGAAAACGAGTTGTCGTTGTCGATCAGACTGAGGATCCGAAAAAAGCGAAGGGATTGGTTAAACGCGATATTGTACGTGTCGTGACAGCCGGTACTTCTCTCGGCGAGGATTCCCTCAATCAGGCGCAGCACCAATTCCTGGTCGCGATTGTCAAAGAAAAGCAGGTTGTGGGAACCGCTTTCTGTGACGCTTCGACTGGCGAATTTTTCGCCGCTTCTGTTTCCCCGACTAAAGCCCAGGATCTGCTTGAATTATTTCATCCTGTGGAAGTGTTGCTGCCTGAAGATGATCGTGATGAATTAAAGAGATTCTGTCTTACCGATTCGATGATAACCCCTTTATCCACCTGGATTTTCGATCATCAGTTCGCCTATGACACCCTCACCTCGCATTTTAAGGTACAGAATTTGAAAGGATTTGGATTGGAGGAGGAGCCTCTTTCTATTCGCTGCGCCGGCGCGATTCTTCATTACCTCCATGAGAATCTGCGCGCAAAACCCGATCAGATTCTCTCCATCAGCCGCCTTCCCACCGAAAGTTATCTGATTTTGGATTCCGCCACACGAAAAAATCTCGAGCTGATCGATCCGATTTGGGGAACCGATCGCAAGAGCACCTTGGCATATCATCTTCTCCGGACGGTGACTCCTTTTGGGAAACGTCTCTTCTTTCAATATCTTCTTCGCCCGCTACTTGACAAGAATGAGATTGAAAAGCGTCTGGATGCTGTAGAAGAATTTGTAAAAAAACCAAAGATGCGCAGTGCGGTTCGCGAACGGTTACGTCTCCTGGGCGATTTTGAGCGCTTGACCTCAAGATTGGTGGCGGGACGCGATGCCCCTCGCGACGCCGGCGCCTTACGCGATTCACTCGAACGCATTCCCGGAATTCTTTCCTGCATTGTTGATGGACAATCTGAATTGATTCAAAATATTGCCCAAAAACTTGATCCACTTGAGGAGCTTGTTTCTTTTTTAAAACAAGCATTGGTGGATGAACCGCCGGTGAATCTTTTTCATGGCGGAGCGATTCGTGACGGTTTCAATGCTCAGCTTGATGAATTACGAACTCTCGCCAAAGGTGGGAAAAAATACATCCTCGCACGTCAGGAGAAAGAGCGCTCCGATACCGGCATCAACAGCCTGACCATCAGCTACAACAAGATTTTCGGTTATTATATCGAAGTTTCAAAGGCGAATCTGGAAAAAGTTCCGCCTCATTATATTCGAAAGCAGACTTTGGTCAATGCCGAACGTTATATCACCCCGGACTTGAAGGAATGGGAAGATAAAATTGTCAATGCGGAAGAACAATCTCTCGAATTGGAGCGGGAGCTGTTCGATCAAGTTCGATCCAAAGTTGTACAATTTGCCAAACAGATCCAACAAAATGCACATCTTTTAGCAGAAGTAGATTATTATTCCGCGGCGGGGGAGTTGGCGACAGACAAACGTTACAATCGACCAATAATTAGAACCGACAATCGTTTGATATTGGTTCACAGCCGTCATCCGGTCATCGAAAATCTGTTGCCGGAGGGAGAAAGTTTTATTGTCAACGATTTGGATATTGGAGATGAGAACCGTCAGATTGCCTTAGTCACTGGTCCGAACATGGGGGGGAAATCAACCTATCTGCGTCAGGTTGGTCTGATCGTGATCATGGCGCAAGCGGGGCTGTTCGTTCCCGCTCTGGAGGCGCAGATCCCGATTACTGACCGCATTTTCACTCGTGTCGGCGCTTCCGATAATCTCGCCGCCGGGGAATCCACCTTTCTAGTCGAAATGCAGGAATCGGCGAATATCCTTCATAATTCCACGAATGAAAGCTTGATTCTGCTAGATGAAGTTGGGCGGGGAACAAGTACCTTCGATGGTCTCTCCTTGGCGTGGGCAATTGTCGAGTTCCTCCATGATTCCGTCAATGTTGGCAAGCCCAAGACCCTCTTTGCCACTCACTATCACGAATTGACCGAGTTGGAGACGACGCTTTCCGGTGTGTTCAACCTGCATGTGGATGTTAAGGAATGGGGAGAACGGATCATTTTTCTCCGTAAAGTCCTTCCGGGGAGGAGCGGGGCGAGCTATGGGATCCAGGTCGCCCAGCTTGCCGGACTGCCACACGCCATTATCGAACGGGCAAAAGAGGTTCTGGAATCGTTGGAATCTGAGGAAATCAATGAAAAAAATCTACCTCATCATCGACAATCATCAAAGACAAAAGCGCTTAATATCCCTTCTCCTCAGCAACCTCTCCAGCTAACTCTCTTTACCGCCGAGGAACGAGAGTTAAGGGATAAATTGACTCAGGTCGACATCGACAATTTAACCCCATTGGAAGCCTTACGTCTCTTGGCGCAGTGGAAGGAACAATATGGGAAAGATGACACGAAAGAAGATGTAGAATCATTGGCAAACGAAGTCTGATGCGGGTGCCCTGCACTACTTGTTGTGCGGGTGCCCTGCACTACTTGTTGTGCGGGTGCCCTGCACTACTTGTTGTGCAGGAGACTAATCCAATGGAATATACTTTAATAATTAAGGTTTTATACTCATGAAACTAATGATTCCTGCACAACAAGTAGTGCAGGGCACCCATACTTATGGTGCAGGGCACCCATCTGGAGGAACTAGTGCAATATAGTCAAAACACCTTGAACTTCTCTACAGTAGATCAACTTGCCGTCAATACTCTTCGCATTCTTTCAGCGGAGATGGTCGAGAAAGCGAAGAGTGGTCATCCCGGAATGCCAATGGGATTCGCGTTAACAGCACACATTTTATGGTCGCGTTTCCTGCGTTTCAATCCGGACAATCCCTTCTGGCAGGGACGAGATCGGTTTGTACTCTCAGCGGGTCATGGTTCGGCGCTGTTCTATTCTCTGCTCCATTTGACAGGTTATGATCTTTCGCTTGATGACTTAAAACAATTCCGTCAATGGGGCAGCCGCACCCCCGGACACCCGGAATTCGGCGTCACGCCTGGTGTCGAGACCACCACCGGTCCTCTGGGACAGGGTTTTGCCAACGCTGTAGGAATGGCGGTCGCGCAACGCTATATCCGCGAACAGTTGGAACTCCATTTACCAAATGATTTTGATCCTCTTGAACATCGGATATTTGTTGTCGTCAGCGATGGCGATTTGCAGGAAGGAATCAGCGCCGAGGCGGCTTCATTTGCCGGGCATCAGAAACTGGGATCGCTGATTGTTCTTTATGATGACAACCGGATCACCATCGATGGCAGCACCGAACTATCTTGGTCGGAGGATGTCCCAGCGCGATTCCGAGCCTATCACTGGCGGGTTCTTTCCGCCGATGGGCAGGATCCTGTGTCCATCTTCAACGCTTTACAAAACGCAATATCTCAGGACGATCAGCCTACTTTAATTGTAGTGAAAACGATTATCGGTTTTGGCAGCCCCAATAAACAAAATACCTCCAATTGTCACGGCTCGCCCTTGGGAGAAGAGGAGCTGACGCTGACAAAGCAGGCGCTTCAGTGGAATTATGAACCTTTTTTCGTTCCATCTGAAGTCTACGCGCTTTACACCGTAGTAGCTGATCGAGGTCGGAGAATGCAAACTGAATGGGAGGAACGATTCACTGGTTGGATTATGGAGAAATCCGAACACGCGGAATTATGGTCGCAATTGATCCTGGGGGAGCTGCCGCGGGGATGGGATGTCAACTTGACCTGCGATCCCCAGGGCAAGGCGATGGCAACACGTGAGGCTTCCGGGATCGCTTTGAATCTGATCGCCCCGGGCTTGCCTGCCCTGGTCGGAGGCTGCGCCGATCTCGCTGCCTCGGTCAAAACCACCATCAAAGGTGCCTCCGATTTCCTCCCCAATAATCCGGAGGGACGCACCATCCATTTCGGAGTCCGTGAACATGCGATGGGGGGGATCGCCAATGGGATGAGATTATATGCCGGTTTGCGACCTTATGTTGGCACTTTCCTCATTTTCAGCGACTACATGCGTCCCTCGATTCGTCTCGCCGCTATGATGAAACTGCCGGTGATCTATCTCTTCAGCCATGACAGCATCGGGGTGGGGGAGGATGGTCCGACACACCAACCGATTGAGCAAATCGCCGCGCTTCGAGCGATCCCGAACCTCTGGGTGATCCGTCCGGCTGATTTGGCGGAGACTATGGAAGCCTGGCGCGCTGCGGTAATGCGTGAGGATGGTCCCACCGCCATCATCACTTCACGTCAGACTATTCCCGCCATCGACCGTACAATCTACTCTTCCGCTGAAGGATTGCATCGCGGCGCTTATATCCTGGCAGATGGGATATCTTCTATGATTGAAAGTAGCCCGGACGTGCCATCGTCCGGGAAACAAGGTAGCCCGGACGTGCCATCGTCCGGGGAAAAAAATCACCCTTCTCATATTCCCGATCTAATCCTGATCGCCACCGGCTCGGAAGTCACTTTAGCGCTTGAAGTTTATGCTGCATTATCAACCGAAAAATCTCTGCTAATTCGTGTGGTCAGTATGCCCTGTTGGGAACTCTTTGCGCTCCAAGATGAGAGCTATCGCGAATATGTTCTTCCAAAAACCTGTACTAAACGCCTTGCCATCGAGACCGGCATTTCTCAAGGCTGGGAACGCTGGGTCGGCGATCAGGGAAAGATTCAGGGAAAGATATTAAGTATTGAATCCTTCGGAGCTTCCGCCTCAGGGAAGAGACTGTTTGAGGAATTTGGATTTATGGTTAGTAAAATAGCGAGAGAAATCTTTTCAATCTTATAGCGGAACGCATTTACCACTTTAATGGGTGGTGTCAGCCGTCCTCGGCTGACACGAGGTGTGCGGGTGGGTGGTGTCAGCCGTCCTCGGCTGACACGAGTTGTGTGTATGGGTGGTGTCAGCCGTCCTCGGCTGACACGAGGTGTGTGTATGGGTGGTGTCAGCCGTCCTCGGCTGACACGAGGTGTGCGTATGGGTGGTGTCAGCCGTCCTCGGCTGACACGAGTTGTGCGTGTGGGTGGTGTCAGCCGTCCTCGGCTGACACGAGTTGTGCATGTGGGTGGTGTCAGCCGTCCTCGGCTGACATGAGGTGTGCATGTGGGTGGTGTCAGCCGTCCTCGGCTGACACGAGGTGTGCGGGTGGGTGGTGTCAG
>CAZCRQ010000146.1:0-7214 GCA_964501095.1 uncultured bacterium
GACGCATGTTTATCCAAATATCTCCCGGACGGTGGCACGTCCGGGCTACATAACTGCACAACAAGCAGTGCAGGGCACCCATCTTTGTCATCATTATGGACATTCTCAAACAGCCGGCATTGAAAGAATGATGTTATAAATTCAGTAAGTTTTTTCCATCAGCCGAGATGACTGGCAGCGTACTAAGTCAAAGATTAAATAATCGAAAATCAATCAGAGTATGATAAAAAAAGAGTATCCGACCAGGAGGAGTGCCGCCGCCATTTGATCGCCATTTTATAAAAGAATCAGTCGTAGAAAAAGGAATTCAACCGCGTGAAGCGAGCGATTTCGCGATCAAATGGGAATGGGAATCGCCTAGCGGTTTTCGTCGGGGCGGCATGTGCGCTTCTGTGTACGGTTATCCTGCCTGTCAATGCTCAGATCGGATTGAATATTACTCCGCCCGTTCCGGGGGATTTCGATCCAGAAGAAGATCTACGCGCGCCAAAACCTTTGCGCCTGGTTGCCTACCCTAATTTTGCCGGACTTTCCCACGCCCAATTGCTCTTTAAGGTTGAAACCAAGTACGATTCAACTCGGCAGAAGTACATCGCCACCCGTTACCTTCTCGGACGACCTTATGGTTTGGTCAAATACTATACAAAGGAGGATTACCGGAACTGGCGTATCCTGCGGCAGAGGAAGGAGCTTTTGGCAAAACGGTTCGCCGATGAGTTGAAATCCACCGCGGTAACCGGCGTCGGCGAGGGGCTGGAAATCCAGGTGCCCTTCAAGATCAAGAGCAAAACTTTCCGTCGCATTTTCGGCGGAGATCGGGTCGGATTGCGGGTGACAGGAAACATTACCATCGATGGGGGTTTGCGACGGGAAAAGTCCGACCAGGTAGTGATCACCCAAAACGACCGTGCCAATTACAATTTCAAAATCGATCAGACTCAGCAGTTCCATATTGTGGGAAAAGTTGGGGACAAAGTCAGTGTTGAGATTGACCAGGATTCCGAGCGTCTGTTTGAATTTGAAAACGCGGTCAAGCTCACCTACACCGGGGAAGAAGATGAGATCATCCAGTCGATTGAAGCCGGTAATGTCAACCTGAGCCTTCCCGGCACGCAACTGGCGACGATGACCGCATCGAATGAAGGCTTGTTCGGATTTAAAACCATTTCCAAGATCGGTCCCCTCTCGATTACCTCTATCGCCTCTTTACAAAAAGGAGAAAAAAACAAGAAGACTTTTACCGGCGGCAGTGAAGCGCAGTCCACCGATATTCAGGATGCCGACTATATCCGCGACCAGTATTTCTTCCTCGATGAATACTACCGTCAGCATTATCCTTATTTTACTTCAGACTTCAATCGCATCGCCGCAGGCATTGAAATTGATCGGATTGAAGTATACAAGAACGTAAGAATCGTCAGCGGCGACAATAATACTTATTATGAAGGCTGGGCTCTTTACAATCCCCCTCGATTGACAAGTACGAACCAGGATACGCTTGCTCTTCTGAACCAGCAATATGACGCCGATGACTCTCTTCAATCGGATCGCATGGCGGTAAAAGCGTTCTGGCAGCCGCTAAGAGGAGAAGGGCAGGATTATACTTTAAATCGTCAATCCGGATTTATCCGCCTGAACACCCCGTCTACCGACGAAGACATCATCGCCATCGCTTTCCGGGTGAACACTCCGCTTCCAAACGATCCCGCTCAGAGAAATGAATGGGGTGTACTCGATCCCACCGGAACAAATATCATCCTGCGTCTGCTCAAACCGCAGAATCCTAATCCAGATGACGCCACTTACCCTCTCTCTTGGAAGCATATCTATTGGATGCGCACCTCGGATTTGAAAGAGGAAGACTTTGAATTTAAAATCGTGCGTCTCTACCCGGAGAGAAAAGAGACCACGGACGATGGCAGGACTTGGCTGGATGTGTTTGGTCTGGATGAAAAGAGCGCTGATGGTTCATTTTTCCCCGATGGAAAGATCGACTGGATGTTCGTCAATCCTTACTATGGAGAAGTTGCCTTCCCGGACTTACGTCCTTTCGATCAGGATACTGAGAATCCATATTACATCGTGAGTGGAACAGATTCGCTTCCTCAGACCATCGATATTCCTGACACCTTACGAAATCACAACATCTATGATGTAATGCGCGGCGGACGAGTCAATATCGAGAACAATTTCGTTCTGGAAGCAAGATACAGCAATCAATCTGCCAACATCTCCCTCGGTTTCAACATCCTCGAAGGCTCGGAAGAAGTTTATTTAAATGGCGTTCTTTTAAGACGGGATGTGGATTATATCATCGACTACCTCTCCGGTCAGGTGACAATTTTAAATGAAGGCGCCACGGCTCCAGGGGCGAAACTGGAAATAAACTATGAATCCGGCGAGATCTTGCAATTAGATAAAAAGACGATGCTCGGCATCCGTCTGGAATATGCACTCTGGGAAGACAGCTTCGTCGGCGGCACGTTCTTGTATTTCAATGAAAAACCCTTGGATAAACGTGTCAAGGTTGGGCAGGAGCCGACACGTAACCTGATTTGGGACTTGAACACCCGCCTGCGTTTTCGCCCTTACTTCATGACCCGGATGGTGGACGCCCTGCCGCTGATCAACACCGATGAACCCAGCCAGCTCACGGTGGAAGGTGAAATCGCCCAGGTTTTTCCCAATCCGAACAGCTTGAACAGCCCCTCGACAGGCGATCCGGATGGCGTCGCCTACATCGATGATTTTGAATCGGCGAAACGTTCCACGCCGCTGGGGATTATGCGTCGAAGCTGGTTCCCGTCTAGTTTCCCCCACCACATCACACGTCCCGATGGAGTGCAAGATAACCGTGATTTTCGCTGCCGTTTATACTGGTACAATCCCCAGGAACAAGTAAAAATCAAGGATATTTGGCCCAATCGTGAAGTGAATAGTAAAGTCGCCCCCAGCGTTCATGTCCTTGGTCTCAACCTGGAACCGCGTCTCAATAACTTCCGCGATCCGACAATTTCGCCGGAATCGACTTGGAATGGAATCATGCGCTGGCTCTCTTCCGGTTACAACAACCAGACCAACACCAAATTCATCGATATCTGGATGAAATGGAATTCCAGCGGACACAACGCCACCATGTATATCGACATGGGGGAAATTACCGAGGACGTTATCCGTAATGGAGTATTAGATACAGAAGATCAACCGATCTCCGGCGGTCTCGGAAATGGTATTCTGGATGAAGGGGAAGACACGGGATTGGACAAGATGAGTCGTAATGATCCCCCCTGGTGGACAGATTACCGCGAGAGTCCGGAAGGGCGTGTCGAAACAGTTCCCTGGAGTATTTATGGAATGGGCGATATCCCGCCCTACGACTTCGACAATCCGATTTATGATTGGTGGGATTTGAACGGTGATGGAAGTCACCAATCGGAAGAACCCTTCTCGAACGATGATTGGAATTATACAAAAAGCAATTATGAGCGTGTAAACGGAACTCAGGGAAACGCGTTGGACGAGGGTGGACGTTTTCCGGACACGGAAGACCTGGACAGAAACAACACCCTAAACCAGGCGAACAATTTTTTCCGTTACCGGTTTCGCTTGTCGCACAACGCTGAGGGAATGGAGGATTTTGACAAGTATGTCGTGGGTGGACAGGACAATCCGAACGGCTGGCGTCTGGTGCGCATCCCGATTGAAGATGTGTTTGAGGAGGTTGGCGATCCCGATCTGACTCAGATCAAGTACCTGCGATTATGGGTCGCCGGTTGCACCGGATTGACTCAAATGCAGATCGCTCAATTTGAATTGGCAGGTAATGAATGGCTCGAGGAACCGGTGGTCAATCCGGTGACCGGTGATACCACAGTCTATCTCTCCGCCTCCACGATCAACACCTATGATAATCCGGAAGACTACAATCCGCCGCCGGGAGTGCTGGGAGAAATCGATCCTATCTATGATATTCGCAGCAAGGAACAGTCTCTGGTGATCGAATTGCTCGATCTGCCCACGGGGGCGGAAGGACAATTGACAAAAGTGCTGCTCGGGAGTCAGTACCACAGCTATCTTGAATATAAACAATTGAAGATGTTTGTAAATGGCGGCGGGAGGAATCCTGAGGCGTTGAACGGCAAGGACTTGGTGATGTTCTTCCGCTTCGGCTCTGGGTTATCCGGCGCCAACCGCGGCTATTACGAATATACACAGCGATTGCAGAAAGGCTGGGCGGCAAATGAGATTGTGATCGATATTGACCGGTTGACAAGGTTGAAAAAAGAAGCGGAAGTCAGCGGCACCGCAGAAGAGGTGCTGTCGAATGGAGATATTGTACGTGTTGTCGGTAAACCGTCCCTGGGCAGCATTAAAGCTTATGCCATCGGTGTACGGAATCTTGGAACACCCGTGCGGGAGGAGGAGGGTATTGAAATCTGGGTCGATGAACTGCGGCTCTCCGGAGTACGTAAGGAACCGGGAATGGCGATACGCACTTCGGTCGACGCCGAATTCGCCGACTTCCTCGATGTTCATGCAGATTTGAATCAGCAGGATGCCGATTTCCATCGCGTCGATCAGAGAACCAGCACTACACAAAGTAAAAGCACCATCGGAACGACTGTCAGCAGCGAAATCAAGCTCTCAAAATTCATCGATCCCGCCCTCGGAATCAATCTCCCTGTCAGCGGTACTATGCGGCATTCACTGGAAATACCGAAATATATCAGTTCGAACAGCGACATCCGGACGGAATCGATTGCCGGAGAAGAAAAGTTGAACATCTGGGAGCGGTTCTTCGATATGGCGTTCAGCCGAGATCATCTCAAAGACAAATATCTTCTGGATTCATTAGGCAAACCAGTTGAAGAAAACGGTATTCTGAAACAGGATCTTGCTCAATGGGGTATTGATACCTTGTTCTCAACAGAGCAGGAATATAGTTGGCGCACCAGTTTTTCCAAAAGCAAACCGAGCGGGAATTTCTTCTTACATTATACAGTAGACAAGCTTGCCCCATCTTTCAATCATAGCCAGAAGTACTCTTCCAACCTGCGAAACCAGTATTCAAAAAATTTCACCAATTCTGGAAAGCTGAGTTACAACTTGCCGTTTGATAAAGCGGAATTAAAGATTCTCGGTTGGACGGATAAGATTCCAGTGGTGAACAAGCTCTCCGATACACAATTCAACTATCTGCCTACTCGTATCAATGTCAGCTTGGAGAGTTCCGAAACCCGTTCAAGTCAGAAACTACGTAATGCCGCTGAAACTCCGACTTATCGGCTGAATCTGTCACGCAACATCAGTACCAGCGTAAAGCCATTCAGCACCATCAACATGGATTACAGCTATACGGTTCGTTCGGAATTGGTCAAAGAAGATTCCACCCGTCAGCAGATTCTCTATACCGACCAACCGGACAGCCTGCGCAATCTCGCCTTCGCCCCGGGAACTCACCCTCGTGAATTCTTTAGTGAACTCCTCAACCACAACTATACGAAGAATGACAGCTCAAGCATCATCATTGGTGATTTCCTTGCGGCTCTGGAAACCGCACGCGCTACCTGGACCGGGCAGGATTCCCTCAATGCCGTATCTCTGCTCTCCCAAGTCAGGCAGGATTCCAGCGAAGCCAGTCAGGGGTTGCAGCGTTGGTCTGACGTGTTAACAAATACATATCAGGAATTACGATTATTAAATCTTCCGGGATGGGAGGATTTGAAAGAGCCCTGGGAGTATGTCAGCGTAAATGATCCTTGGTTCAAGGATAAATTCCTCAAGATCGGGGGCATGTTTTTCCTCGATACTCAGAAAGACCAACGTATCACCGCGAATTTTAATCCCACGCTTGTCAACTGGTTCTCGACTGGATTCAACTATTCCGCCAACTACTCCTGGAAATGGCAGAATAAATCCTATACTCAGCGTAGCGTCAGCGCCGCTAGCTCCATCGGGGCGAACCTCGCTTTTAAATTGCGCCAGGTGCTCCCCGCAGAAAAGAAGAGTGGACAAGCCAAAGGAACAATGCCGAGGAATCGGCGAGGTATAATTCCACCCGATGTCGGAGGTTTTGGTAAAGCACAAGATAAAGAGGATCAAGAAAACAATGAAAAAGCTCCAAAAGATCAAGAAGCGCCCGAGACAAAACCAAAACCACCTTTGAAAATCCCTAATCCCTTGATTTTATTGCTTTCTTTCGGACATCGGATCCAGGATATTCGTCTCGATTACACGCAGAACCTGAACTTTTATAATCCAGGCGTGGTGGACGGGACACCCACGCTCCGTTACCAGTTGGGATTTACCTCAGATCCAGGATTGGGAACCGCCCGTGGTGTCATTGCCACCGCAACCAGCAGTCGCACCGATGATTACCGCATCCGCAGCGGAGTGGACTGGAGTTCACGCATCACCAGCGCCCTGGATTATGCCTTACGCTTTGACCGCTCCACCGGCAACCAGACCACCGGCTCCAATACCCGTAGCGCATTTCTACTTTTTAAATCCGATGGCATCTCGCCAAGATTGTTCGACGTCCCTAACTGGACTTTTCGCTGGAGCGGCATCGAACAGATCGGACCTATTAAAAAATATGCCCAAACGGTCACTCTGGAGCATAGCTATAACGGTTCCGTCTCCACCGATTGGAATGAACATATGACCACTGTCGGAACTGGCGACGATGCGGTGAATCAGATCGAAAAAACCGTCACCAAACGTAACATCGACCGTCAGTTCAATCCCCTGGTCGGTCTCAATATCACCTGGAAATATGGGATCAGCAGCAATATACGTTACAACAGTTCACTGAAACTTTTGGAAGATCCGCGTCAGAAGTCCCGTTCACGCGACACCCAAAATGGAATAACTGTGAATGCCAATTATACCCGCAAGACCGGTTTCCGTGTCCCGATCCCAATTTGGCCCTTTAAAAACAAACGTTTCAGCAATGAAACAACGTTTTCTCTGGCAATTGAAAAGAGTACTACTTTGAAGGAAGTCCAGCGAGGCGATGATCCCTTCGAGAAATCTACCGAGATGAACCAATGGTCGATCATGCCCTCGATCCGCTACACTTTCTCTAAAACTGTCAATGGCGGCGCACGATTCAAATACGGCGTCACCGAAACCTCCACCAACAAAACCACCTACCACGAATTCGGCATCAATATCAATATCTCGATACGTGGATAGGTTCAACAGGGATATAC
>CAZCRQ010000147.1:0-7183 GCA_964501095.1 uncultured bacterium
ACTGTTTCACTATCCGGGACTCTCCTTTTTTGTAAAAAATCGCTTCAGTGTTCGTCGCTCCCCTTTGTCCAGATACCCGCCGACAAGTAAAACCAGGGGAAAAACAAGCAGCAGTAGAAATCTTAGCAGTAGGTTTGGCTCTAGGATTAGATGTAAAGCGAGCAGTGGCACTAGAGCCGCAGCGCCGGCGAGAGTCACACGTTTCCAAGGGAAGTTGATCGGATAGACTCGTTGACCGGCGAAGTAAGTGAGTACAGCTAAAACAAGATACCCGATAAACATCGACTGCGCCGCCGCCATCACCCCATAATGTGGAATCAAGATCACATTCAATCCAAATTCTACCAGTCCCGCCACTAGCAGGACTATTGGAAACAGCCAGGTTTTATCCTTCAAGTTTGGACCGCTGGAGAAGACAAAGAAGACAGCATAAAAGGCGCTGGCAAAAATCATCCAGTCGACCAGAGGCAACGCCTGGTGATAAAACGGATTCTTTCCCAGCACCAATGCGATCTCACGGGCGAAAAGTGTCACCGCGAGACAGAAACCAAGGGAAATTGTCCATATATAGTCCATTGTTCGGGCGAAGAGATAGCGGGGATCGGCTTCGTCTTTTTGCGCCTGAAACAATAACGGCGCAAAGGCGACAGAAAATGGCATTACCACCGCCACTTGCACAATGAAGGCGATACGCAGAGCAAATCCGAATAGGGCGACTTCCGACGCCTGGCGCCAGTTGTTAAGCAACACCTGTCCTTGATTGCTGAGAATCCAGAAAGTGACATCGGTCGCCACCAACGGTATTCCAAATCGGGTAATCGTTCCAAAACCCTGAAAAAAAGGCTCACTCCGTAGTTTTCCCAGAACATAAGGGATAAAGATTACCGCGAACAGCATGTTGCTGACCGCCATTGCCAGCGTGATGCCTCTGACTTCCATCCGCATCCCGATTAGGAACAAGGCGTTGAATCCGATCAAAGCGAAAAATTTCAGGAGATTGAAAACGAGGAAAGGTTTCCATCGTCCTACGGCGCGCAGGTAAGCTAGAGGAATGATAGTGAGTGTATTTCCCGCGACGGCAAAAGCGAGATGACGTCCGGTTTCCGCATAACCTTCTCTACCGACCAGCAGAAGCACCCATTGTTCGGCGAAGAGATACATCAATCCCGCGCCAATCACGGCGATCAGTACCGTCAACCGGAAACAGCGGCTGACTATCAGCAATTTTTCCCGTTCATCCTCCGCCAGCAGGTAGAAGCGGAAAAACGCGGTGGCGAGCCCGAGGTTAAAAAGCACGATGCCAATGTTCAAGGCGACCTGCAAAAGCGTCCAGACCGCGAATCCTTCCACGCTGACAAAATGGGGATTGGTGTGCAGCCTTACCAGGACAAGTTGGCTAAGCGGACGAACTAGCGTGCTTAGTCCAAAGACGATAGTATGTCCGGCGAGAGTACGAAAAAATCGCGCCGTGCGGGTGGGGGGAAGCAACTCGGAGTTCATTTGAACTATGATTTCTTATGGTCGGTCATGCGAATCCTGTAAATAGTAAGGTAGCCTGCATGCTCCATTGTCCAGGGAATATTTCATATTATTTGGATAATCCCGGGCAACAGCACATTCGGGCTACCTGTTAAAGCGCTTCCAAGCGCGCTGAAGCGTGCTAAGATAGATTACATCGCTTCACTCACCCTTGCTAAAGCAAGGTGCTACAGAACAGCCCGCTGAAGCGGGCATAAAATCCGTTTTGTCATCAGATTAATCATTATCCTTTTAGTATCATCCTTCTCATCCTCCTCGTCCTTCTCATCCTCCTCATCCTTCTCATCCTCCTCATCCTCCTCATCCTTCTCATCCTCCTCGTCCTCCTCGTCCTCCTCGTCCTCCTCATCCTCCTCGTCCTCCTCGTCCTCCTCGTCCTCATATTCTTCATCTTCCAGATCAGGGTATTGCGGAGGGGATTTGCCGACGGATTTGACAATCTTGATGCTTTTTCTCTTTCCTGTCGTTTCCGTTATCGCTTCAACCACGATTTTATGCCACCAGGAATCGCCGAAATCGAATAAATAATGAAAGACATCTTTTACTTTCAAATCGACACCGCCTAGACGTTTCTCGACAGCGGAATCTATATCATCACCGAAGTCGAAAATATCTTTTGTCCCCATTGGATGAGTAATCTCGGGAGAATCGTAAATCTTTTTCAAGCTCTGAGTATCTTTCTTAGTGATAAAAAAGGAATAGAGATGTTCCTCAAACCTGTCATAAGCGGTAAATATCTTTAGATGCAGGTCCTTAAATGTACAATTCTCTGTAGCTTCAATTATCCGGTAGACATACCGCAATCCCATAATTGTGACTTTCAAACAATACGTCTTCATCTTTCTTCCCTTTATAAAGGCTGATTTTATGTTAGTTTTCTAAATTATTCTCTATTCCCCTCACTCCTCACCCCTCACTTCAAATATACCACCTTCTCGATCCTTTGCGTCCAATCCTCCAAGCGAAGAGTCACAAAATACAATCCGCTGGATAATTTATCATCAGGTGTCCACTCCACCTGATGCCATCCGGCGGGCAAAGATCCTGCCAGTATCGTTTCCAGCTCTCGCCCAAGCAGGTCAAAAACTTTCATCTCCACCTCACACCGATTGGGAAATTGAAAGAGCCAGGAAGTCGATGAATTGAAAGGATTAGGCGAAGCGCAGGCGATCACGTATTGCGTTACTGGGGCAGGGTGTTCTCCGACGGTTACGGAAATTACCCGAAACGAGGTGCTCACCTGGCGTGGACTGTCTCTGCCTTCGTAGAAGATATCCAAATAGGCTTCGTATCTGCCGTGAGTCAACTCCTCCGCGTTGAAACAAACCTGTAATCTCGACTGTTGATTGGCAGGCAGTACGCCGTAATGCGGTTCGACCGTCAGATAGGGGACAAGAGTCGCCAACTTGTAGATTTCCAGATGGGGTGCAATGTGACCAGCGGTTGTATAAAGCAGTATGCAACTCCAGTAGTCGTGTAATCCTCCCAAAGAGGAAACCACCTCTCCGCTTCGCAGATATTGCGGAGAATCGCTGACATTTTGCCGTGTAGTCGATTCCACCGGCGCAATATCACCGGTCTCGGGATTGAGCTTGGAGACCAGAGCGTAATGCGGCGCCATTTGCTGATCCTGGCTGTAAAGCTGGAGGGTCATACCTTCCGGATCATCGGGAAAATATCCCAATCCATAGATATTCAGGTCAGGCGAAAATCTGGCTTGTACAATTCCTTGACGGTCGATGGCAACAATATCGGAGACCTGATCGGCGCACCAGAACCAATCCCTTGCGGCATCATAAGTCAAGGCGCGATTAGGGCTGTAAGGTCCATAAATCGAATCGACTACTTCCCCCTCAAGCGTCATCCCGACAATCCATCGATTTTCGCTTCCATAGATGATCCCGTCTATGGCAGTCAGGTCACGGAAGCCATAAGCGGATAAAGTCGGCTGGTTAAGTTGATAGAGGTAATCGCCTTCGCTGTTGAGGATGTATAGCTTATTTGGATTGTTGTTTCCGTTCGCGCTGGATATGACAAGATATTCCTCAGCCGCAGTTACGCCTTGCAATGAACAATCCTGATTAGGGCAAAGATCCAGAATGACATGATCCAATGTCCAGGGCTCGATATACACTTGCTCATCAGCGCGGCAAAGCATCGACCAGTGAGCGTCGCTGTTTCCGGTATTGGTGAGCGTGAGAGTGGTATCCAAGATCTTCCCGATCTCACCTTCAACATTAAGCTCTTCCGGATAGAAACTCAACTCTGGCTGCCCGAGGATCACTTCGAGATAAGTTACCCGGTTCTCTTCAATCGTAATCACCTCACGCCACGGAGTGTAACCTCTAGTTTGAATACAAATTACATGCCTGCCGACGGGAATCCCATCAATATGGAACCATCCCGTGTCATCAGACTTGGCGATAAACACGTTGTCGATCAGGATCTCGGCGTTTTCGACGGGAAAACCGCCGGCGGCATCGGTAATCACTCCTTCAACCGAGCCGAAATAAGGGATTTCTCGGAGAAAACCCTTCTCCAGGCAGGCTTGACCGATGATCAAGTGGTGTTGTCCGGAAAAGAGCAAATCATCGGCGAGCAGGAGGGCAAAAGCGGCGTCTTCGACCGAGGCGCCGTTGGTGAGAAAATAGTGGGATTGCACGATGATTTTATCAGCATACTTCGCCCCGATTTGCGACCGGATAATCCAGAGGCAATTCGACCAGATCTGCCCGTTGTGGTAGATCTCCCCCTCTATCCAGTCATCGGGGTAAATACCGGGATAGTCGAGCCGGCGTCCGAGCCAGAAATCGTCACGCCAGCCGTCCCAGTTAAAAACAAGATTGCTTCCAAAGTCGCTCCATCCCTGGCTGAAGGTTCCCGCCCAGTAATCGCAGAAACCCTCCGCCATCGAGGGGCAGTCGCCATCCCACCAGCCGGGAACCTCTGCGTACTGAATGGCATGACCGTACTCATGGTAGATGACATCAGCATCTTCCGCATCATCGATCCCGCCTTCTCCAAACGCCAGGTAGTTGCCGTTGGGGACATAATGTGAATTATCTTCTCCGTTCATCCCATGCGGATCAGCCAGGATCGGCGCATTTTGGATCTCGAGAAAGCCGAGGGATTGGAGGTAACGCTGAGAGTTGTCGATGTGAAAATAGACCATCACATCCTCGAATCCTTGCTGGCTGCGGGAGAAATCGAAACCATCCGGTGTTGGGGACCAAGCGATTTCTCCCACCGGCGGCTCCAAATCCTCCAGTCGCACCCATGGTCCAGCGAGGTAGTAGATTCCATCCTGAAAAGTGAGATCACGAAGGGGAACCAGAATACGTTCAGCGTTCAACTCGGGAGTATCGGCGTCGTCCAGGTCACGATAGTTGCCGACATACTCCGCTTCTGCGGTTGTCAGGGGATCAGGCAGGAATACCATCCCTGTCCCGTCTTTGTAACATGCCTGATCGAAGCGTTCGAGCAGGGAGCCATCCAAAGCATCCCAGATAACAACCCAATCACCCCGCGGATCAAGGGTATTGAAATGGACAACCCAGGCGAGATGATCCTCCTGAGATTGATCACGATAGCCGACCAGCTCGGCAGAGGGTGGAAATCGTCCCAATGCCTCTCCATTTAAATGATCACGAGTCTTACGAATCGCTTCCGATTGAGAATAAGCAGGTTTTTTCCCCGGCAACTGGAAGTCAGGAATCGGATTTCCAACCGCCATGCGGATGGTTTTATCATTATCTATGGAAACGACATAGGTTGAACGATAGATGGGGATGTCGCCCGCCAGTTGCTGAAAATGAATATGATCGCCGATCGGGCTTTTTTTATGGGCTATTAGCTGAAAATTCTCCGCTTTTAATGCTTCTGGGAAATTTTCTTCACTGAGCGAGACCAGGAATTGCCGCGCGGCTGTTTCGGGGTCGTCTGATTGAGCAGGGAGGCGGAGGTTATAGAGGGCAAGGGTCAAACCGGTCGAATTTTCCAATCGACGGTTGCCGATTACGATGCTTTCACGTTTTGATGGATGATTGTACGATCTGAGCGCATTTGCGGGGATTATGTTTTGTGGCTGGTTAAGGTTAGTATGAGCAGTGGCAGACAGAGGTGCGGTATTAAGCGCAATCCCTAAAAAAAGAGAGGGAATCCGCAACCTCAAGAACATAGGGTGGCTCATTAACCATCTTACCATCAATACTCGCGTATATACTTTAGACGGTAATAATTGTTAAAATCATCCGGTTGCGAGATCAATTCCCATCCGACCGATCCCAACGCATTGAGCACGCCGAACGGGGTTGCAGCAATGTTCTTAAGGATAATCTGCACCTCATCCTCACTGGCATAGCTGCTCTCGGGCGAGGTCGGCATATATTTGTCAAGCACCCGGTTTAAATCCGCCAGAACCTCAGCATCCAGCACTTTCGGACGGGAGATCAGGATCCCTTCCGCATGTTTGTTGTAATTAAATTCAATGTAATAAAATGACTTACTCATCATAGTCTCCAGAGGAATAATCTATCAGCTTTCCAATATAATAGAAAAGCCTGACTGAGAAAACAACCAGTCAGGAATATGGATGAGAATAATTTGATGGATCGTTGGAACAATCAATAGGATTGTCCCCGCCAAACAGGTTGAATCATCCGCCAAAAGCCATTCCGACGCGGAAATAGAAATTGCGTGGATTGATGGTTGAACCTTCTCCGGCGATTTCCCGATCACCAAAGTACCAGCCGCTGGAATTTGCCGTGTTGAAATTGTAGCCGACGGCGGTGTCGACCGCCATCCAGTCGAGGATATGAATACGCGCGGCGAGGTACGGATTCAGAATGAAGAAGCCTTGACTTATTTCGGTGACAATGTTCTCTTTTTCCGCATTGAAATCGGTGTACTGACCGGTGAGATCATTCCAACTGAAAGTGCCGTCATCCTGATGCAGTCGAACCATCAAGCTGCCGCCGCCAATCAACACCCCAAAGCCGTAGTTCACTGGTCCGATCATCCAGGGCGAGTATTCCAAAGTCACCCCTCCACCGGAGATTGAAACCTCCATGACCCGGTTGTATTGTTTATCATCGGCTTCACCAGCACTTCCTGTATCCACAGCGACACCGCTGTATTTGCCCCAAAATCCGTACCCGGCGCCGCCGATGCGAAAACCACCGCCTAGGTTGCCCATTCCAAATCCGCCCCAACCTCGTAAGCCATTTTTCGGAACCTCAATCCCCATGTCCTTAGCCAGGTCTTTCAAGTCTTTGAAATCGACCAGTTGATAGCCATAGAAAAAACCACCGTGACCATCGAATCCACCGTCATTTTTCTTTGAAGTCCAAGCTTTCCACTCGGAAGTACCATCTCCGGCGAAAACTATTGAAACTGATAATAGACCGAATGCTATCAACATAAGTCCAATAAATATCTTTCTGTACTTCATCATGAATTCTCCTTATTAGTTATGTCAGAACTGTCCGGTTCGTTATTTGCTTAGGAGGACATGGAGTCCCTGAATTTTTCGTGACGTGAGGGGTAGCGTAAGCCTCCGTGCTTGCGATTCATGATTGTGGTTTCTCGATGTTTTCGTGACGTGAGGGGTAGCGTAAGCCTCCGTGCTTGCGATTCATGATTGTGG
>CAZCRQ010000148.1:0-7171 GCA_964501095.1 uncultured bacterium
TAATTATATTTATCGCCTTCTTTTCTGGTTGTCTCAATCCATTTGCGCCGGAAGAGGGTGAGTTGAGCGGTGATTTATGGAAACCACAGGTCACAGTAGGCGAGATGCTGCAAAATTTTCAGACCGCCTATTCATTGCGGGACAGTCTGCGGTATGCCGACCTGATCGCTGATGAGTTTGTCTTTCAGTACTGGGACAACAGCCAACCCGGGCATGAACGATATGACCAATGGTACCGGGAAACAGAGCTGAAAGCGACTGGTGGAATGATGCGGGCTTATGACCGTCTTGATTTGCGTTGGGGCGACTATTCCGCAATGGAAAATTTCTCCTTTCCGGACTCTGCGGCTGAGTTCTATGTGAGGTACAATCTGGTAGTCGAAAATTATCCGCCATTGACCGGTTTTGCCTTCTTTCGGACAAGGATGGGCGAGGATGGACGTTTCCGTATCGTGATGTGGCGTGATGACTTCTAAAAAGAGACATCGGAAAACAACCCAGTTAAAACGAAGATTACTGTTCCTGCAAGGATTGATAATCTTCATTTTCATCGTTGAGCTGCTCTGGGTGATGAATCTCAGCGGATTATTTGAAGTTGGATCATGGAGCGAAGTTAAAAAAAGGGCGACCGGTTTTATTCGACAGTCTTGTAGCATTTTCTCAACCTATAATACCAAGATAAATAAAAATATAAAACAACAGATGGCGGCTGATTCCTCAACCATCGGCTATCCCGAAGTGGGACCGGAGCTGGATCATCCGGTGCCGGAGGAGAGTGAAATGCTGGCGGATCTGTCAGAATCGGCACAACTGGCAATCATGATCGATGATTTCGGCAACCAGTGGGATACTGAGGCGGTTCAGGGATTTCTAAACATCGAAGCGAATGTAACCATCGCTATTCTTCCGGGGCAGTGGGCGAGCCGAGGCATCGCAGAAACCGCCAGAGAGAAAGGGAAGGAAGTCGTTATCCATTTGCCCATGGAAGCCGATCACCCAACCGATGGTGAGGAGCGTGCGACATTGAAACGTGGGATGACATCAAACCAGGTCGATGATTTACTTAAAACTGTACAAAAAGAAATCCCAGAAGCGAATGGATTGAACAATCACCAAGGTTCTGGCGCTACCCAGGACTCTGCCTTAATGCGCGAGTTGGCGTGGCAATGTAAAAAACGGAACTGGTATATTGTCGACAGCCTCACCCATCCGAAAAGTGTGATGTTTAGGGAAGCGCTTGAAGCTGACGCGTTGGCAGCGCGAAGGGATCTATTCCTTGATCATGTGAACGATCCAGAGCAAATACGCGCCAACCTCTATCGTGCGGTCCGTCTCGCTAAAATCCGTCAGGCGCCGGTCGTAGTGATTGGGCATCCACGTCCCGCAACCTGGCTCGTTCTTAAAGAGGAAATCCCAAAATTATTACAAGAAAATGTACATTTGATCCCGATGTCCCAAGCCTGTATACGTAAGGGAGTCTGAAAGGGAGGAAAGATGAGAGTCGCAGTCCATATCAATCCTTTTGCTGCCATGAGACTGATGTTCAATGATCAACCAAGCGGCGATCCCGATCCTGTCCTGGCAGCGGTTGTTCTGGATGTCGCCGGAGTCGATGGAATTGTCTGCCGCGCCAACGATAAGCGTGCTCCCCTCTCAGAACGCGATTTGACACTTTTAAAACAGATCGGCAGGAGACATCTGACAGTCGAATCGGAGGTGAATGAGACCGCCCTGCGCAAAATCATGGAAATGAAACCCGATCAGGTCACCCTCCTCCCGACAGAGAACACTCCGAAAAATCAAGGGTTGGAGGTGGAAGCAAATGCCGCGGAACTCAAGGAGATAATCAGCTCGCTTCATGCCGCGCAAATAGAAACCTGTGTTTTTATTGAGCCTGTGATTGCACAAGTTAAAGCTGCCAGAAAAGTGCAAGCCGATTATGTCACCCTCAATACCTATGCTTTGACTCACTCCCCATCTACCGCTGAAACAATCATCCATCTGGAGGAGATCGAAAGCGCCAGCTTGGGGGCAAATAAGTTGGAGCTACGTGTGCTTGCCTCGGGTGGTTTGAACTATCGAAATGTCGGAAATCTGGTGACGCTGGGTACTATTGAGGAGCTTGTGCTTGGATATGAGTTCATCTCTCATGCTGTTTTTGTCGGATTGGAGCGTGCCTTGCAAGAGGTTCGTCAGGCTCTGAATCGTACATAGTTTTTATTATTGTAAATATTTATTTGTGCATAATATTCACGAAGTAGGTTTTCTGGATAGGGCACCCTTTTTGATAACCATGAGAGTATTCTCCGATAGCCTACTTCGTGTGAAAAGAAGATGATAAATAAATGTATAATATAATTAAAAAATTCTTTGCATTTCCTCTACTTCTTATGTTGCCCGGATTGTTTATAAACTGCACCGGGGAACGCGGTCCAAAGGGCGTCAGTCTCGGCGATATTGACATCTATCCGCCAACAATACGCTTGATTTCCCCTGTGTCAAATACAAAAATCCGCAGCGACACCCTCTTTCTCGAAGCAGAGGCGTATGATACCCTTGGCGAATTCTCCAGCGGCATAGAATATGTCGAATTTTTCGTCAACGGATCAAATCGTCCAGATTGGCAAGACACCACCATAATTGCCAGGGTCGAAACCGTGGACGATACCGTAGGCTACAGTTGGAATTTTCGCGAAGCTGGCAATCCAAACGGTTGGATCACAGTTTCCGCTCTGGCTGTCGATGGATCGAATAATTCTTCTCTTAGCCCATTGGTCATTCTTCACCGCCGTCGGCTCGAGGGATTAGACACCCTGGAACATCATGCCTACGGCGGGAATTTCATCGGGATTCACCTGCCGGGTGCCTCGGTCATTGAGTATGACAGCACCGGTAAGAATGCTGCCGATGAAGATAGCGTGTTCACGGTTTCCCTGGAAGTCTCCAGCCTTGGTGCTGGTGTGCGGTTTAACGCCCCGGCAGATCTGCGAATTACCAACGTTCAACTGCAATTCGGTTTTCCTACTGATTTTAAACAGCAAAATCAAATGATATTCATCTCACCCAGCCCATTTCTCTTATCCATATATCCTGTTATAAATGATCTATTGATCCCTGAAAATGACGACACTTTTTTTGTTCCAGTAAGCACAGTTCGATATGGAGAATGGACTACCGTGAACTTAAATGCTTTTTCTGAAGATGATGTGTTACCATTCTTTAACAAAAATCAGGATTTCGTCGTTGCGATTCATCCACGAAATGCTTCCGTGGAAGAGCGAATCGGACTGACTCTCCTGGCAAGCGATTGGGGCAGTGTTGATGATCGCTCGGCTGGACATTCAATGATATTCCCGCAAAACGCACCTGAGTTTACGAAATTGAGCAATTATCTTATATCTGATGGAGAGATTATTGTGCTGAAATCAATTGATCTTCATATTCGGGCGGTAGTCGACTATGACCGGGGAGAACAGGGAGAGGAATAGTATATGATAGGAATTTTGTATCAGTTTAGTTGCTATAGGATAATTGTAAAGTGGTCATTATGGACTAAGCTAAGGATTCTGTAAGAGTCAAAACAATTGTAGGTGCGCTATGAATGCTAGGTTTCGTATGTTTATATTACTCGTAATTCTCCTCATAGTAGTGGTATTTCTTAGCTGCGAGGGTCCAGAAGGTCCGCCAGGATTGGGCGTGGATGATTTCGATGTGATCCCGCCGACCATCACTTTACAAAGTCCGGCAACGGGGACCGAAATCACTACTGACACCTTTACCATCGCGGCAACAGCGAGCGACAATGATGCCGTTTTACATGTCGAGTTTTTTCTCGATGCCTCCAGCAGCCTTGACGGTCTTGGACGCGCTATCGATTCTTTTCCGCCATATCGTGTGCTCTGGAATCTGGACAGCAGTGGTCATGGTCCGGGACTTCATCTGTTGACGGCTCGGGCGACCGATCGCAGCCGTAACTACACCGATACTCCCACGTCTTGGATTCAACGTGCGCCTTTTAACCGGCTCACCATTTTGTATTATGATGGCACGGGAGCTTTAAGAACACTGGCGATTCCTGATGAATGGGGTGATCGTAATTTTAATGTACGATTCACTCCGGTGAAACGGTGTCGATTACTGCAAGTTTTCTTTGAGTTTGCTAATCCTGAATTTGTTGATCCTCCCTTCGACGGAGGATGCGACATTGACGTGATTGTCTGGACATCAAACCTGTTTAAACTGCCTGCAGATGAATTACTCCGCCTTCGTATTGTCGAAGATTCCATCGCTTATGACCGTTGGATTTCTATAGATCTGCAAGACCGCGACCTTATTTTCGACAATGATTTTCATGTAGGATTTTCACCAGCAGAAGAGTTCTATCAATACTATTATAATAATAATTTCGCCATGCCAATGATATTAAACCATGATTCGACTCCACTTGTAAATGCCAATAATCATCGTTCAAGCGAATATGAAGGTGGACCCGGCGGTCGTGGATGGGGCACAATGCAATCGCAATGGAATAACCAAAAATTTGATTTTCATATTCGAGTTTTAGTTGATTATTTTGATGAAACACAAGAAATAATCGATCCAGAAGGTTCACATCTCCCATCACCTTCAACACTCAATGGTGAACTTTTCTGGCTCAATTCCGACAAGATAATGCCCAAATCCAATAATAATAGATGAATTGAACAAACTACTAAACATCAAAACACGGGGATAGTAACTTAAAATAATAATAATAATTATTTAGCACTTATTTTTTATCACTTTGTGCCTTCGTATCTTTGTGGTGAATTTGGAGGTATATAATGAATAAATTTATTTTGCAAATACTTATATTCATATTGATCGGGATCATAAGCATTTTTATGATCCATTGCGCCGGTGACCGCGGACCTGCCGGGGAGAATGCCGTCGGAGTAGATTTAACCACCCCGCTGATTGTTTTTCTTACTCCCACCGCTGGCGATACACTGCCCAACCGTATTACTGTCAAAGCGCGCGCCCTGGATAAGCTGGGATTTGAAGGCATCGAGAAACTGATCTTTTATCTTGATGGCGAGAACCATCATGACGATCTGTCTTTTCTCGGAACACCTGACGCGGTGAAGCAGATTTTCACCTTCACCTTCGATTTTACCTCTATGAGAACATCTTGGGGACCTCATATTTTGGACGCCCGTGCTTACAGTATTGATGAGAAAATTGGTCAGGCTACTCCAATTATTATATATTATTTCGGAGGGAAAACAGCGCCTGGTACAAGTGAAACTCTAAGATATTATAACGCTTTAAATCCAGATAATCTGGATTATTGGACATTTTACCAGAACCACGGCGTTAGTTATGTCGACCAAATGGAAGTAATTGGATCATACATTCAAGGCGAAGACTATATTGATGAAGAGATTTTCTCGGAAGATTTTGAATCAGGAGGCTTCACTGACGGCGGTTGGAGCTTTCTCGTTGGAAATGCAGAGGTAATACAAAATTCACAAACTTACCAAGAGAGTCATAGTGTCCACGGTAATTCTGCCTATGGACTGCTCTTTAAACCACTTCCCGACTCTATCAATGTTTATTATGAACGGTTATCCTTTTCCTTAGCTATACGTGTAGAACATACAAATCGTCACCATATCGGATTCGCCATTCTCAACTCCGACACCGTTGAGATCGCCAGCGTCAACATGCACTCCAATAATCATTGGGCGATCTGGAATGGGAATAATTATAACTATCTTTCCACTTTTCTCGAGAATACCTGGTATCGGATCAAATTTGAGCTGGATCTTGCCCAATCAAAGTATAATTTTTACATGAATGATAATTTAGCATCAGGCGATTTAAATTTTCACAATCCCGCTCCGGTCGCCGGAATCAGTTTTGCGGTCTCTGACGAGAATCTGCCTTATTATTCATCATATAATGTACGATTCTCACCGACAGGTCCCTGTGAATTGAACAATTGCCGATTTTATCTGAAAGGTAATGACAATGGAGCGGAACATTTTACTTACGATGCCGATATCTTATTGGAGCTTTTCAAAACCAGTTCCGGTCATCCCGGTGCAACCGTTGTCGACAGCGATACCATTAAAAAAGCGCAGTTAGTAATCGACGGTTGGAATGAAAGAAACTTTGGTAATCGTAAACCTAAAATGAACCTGGGCGAGGACTTCCATCTGCAACTTTCCGTAATCACTCCTGGCATAATCTCGACAAGTATGGCAATAGCTATACAAAAACTTACACTTTATGATGATGCATCCAACAATCATACCGGCTTTTATTACACCTCTCCTGACAGCCAGCGCTGGTTGACTTTCCAACAGGGCGGGGAATTGCTCGCCCAAGATTTTGTATACAATCCTGCTATCACTCTTGAATTCATCCTCGAAACGAATGTTACCTATATTCAACCGTAATACTTGGATAACAGCGCTTCATTCCCAATCAACATAGCAGACAGCGGGTGACAAGGCTTGTATATATCGCTTGCCTTCACTATTATCTTTATAGTTTCAAAACCTGACTGATAATTCCGTTCCGTTATATTCAAAACAGGTAAGTGATAGCCAAGTAGCCTGGACGTGCCACCGTCCAGGATGAGTGCAACCTTCGGAAAGTTGAGTTAGGAGTTCACCCTTTAGGTTGCTGTCACAGACACGCTGAAGTGTGAACTCCAAACTCACTTGAGTACGACCTTCAGGTCGTTTTAACGAACGCTCTGAAGCGCGCACTCTGGAATCGAATAACTTATCTCAAATGGATCTTGGCTTTTTCTATGTTTCTACACTAGAGCGTATGAACGAGGGGAAGATTAGAGTTCTTTGCTTTTTAGCTACTTTGCGGTAAAACAGAAATCACCGCAAAGAAGCAAAGCCATATAACCTGGACGCACCGCCATCTAGGATTATCCTATCCATGCCGATAAGAAGAGTACCTATTGCTGGCTATTATCCAAGGGGCAAAGCATGTTTCCCCTATCCGGCAACTGTTCCCCGAGAGGGGATTGTGAAAATTGTGGGACTGGGTTCGCTTCCCGGTGGAAACAGCGGTCGGAGCAGCCCTTCTGAAGTCAGCACATCTTCCAGCGCCTGCAGGGGGGGGGCAGGGTTGGTCTGCCCGAAAATGGCGGTTATAAAGCCTGAAT
>CAZCRQ010000149.1:0-7154 GCA_964501095.1 uncultured bacterium
AGGGCACCCACTTGGAGTTTATTCCCGGAGGGTGGCACCTCCGGGCTACCAGGCTCCATTATAATATATATTTGACGATACCCATAAGAAACCATCAGCGAGTAGCCTGGACGTGCCATCGTCCAGGATTGTTTATTCCCGGAGGGTGAATCAATAGCAAGAGGAAACAATACATCAACTCGTTCAATATGACATAGGCTACTAGCAGGACACACATGTCGCCAAGGTGTTATCGCTAAATATCAAATTCTTGCGGACGCTAATGCAAAACCTGCACAATCAATGATCGAGAATAACCGGAATTTATCCGCTCCGAACCGCCGAATTTCTGTCGACTGTGCACAATATGACGTGCCTGAACATATTATAGGGTTTCTGAACCTCTATCGTCGTCGGGAGTTCTGCGGCTGGTATAATAATTGCACCCAGTAAAATGTCATTTTAGCAGGTCTTAACATGGAGAAAGATAAGGAAAACTCCCGAGTAGATATGCTTTTTTAAGATCGACTTGACCTGGAACAAAGAGACGAAGTACTTTTACGGCTTGATAAATTAACGAGATTCTCGCGTTCCCGCTTTTTCAATTCTTGACATAATAAAATAAATCATATAGAGGACGACTCGGTTAAAAGTCGCGCGAGGTGGTTCCAACCACACTCTATTGGAAGTTGGCGGTTTGTTTTTATGATAGTTAGACGAAACTAACAGCTTATAAGGGGCAATTTCTAATCACTTTTAACCGTGTCATCGTAAAAAGTTGTTTAACACGTAGTACATGAACAGTAACGGAGGAATGTATGAAAAAGCTATGTATTTCCATTCTCCTGATTCTTTTAACTGGCGCCTTGGCATTTTCCGTAAATCAACCGATCCCTCAACAAGCGGAGGTGGAAAATCTCTTACCGTGTGTTGTCGCAGAAAGAGTAACTATCCCGAATGGTTACCGTTTGACTCTCAACCTGAGGGAACCGGAATGGATGTCGGTGAATGACCTCAACAACGAGATGGATGAAGAACTTTATACACCATTCTATGAGGATGGCGGCGCCTATCTCGAAGATGGTTATCCAGTAGTTCCAATAGCAGGCAGGATGTTTCGTCTCCCGCCGCGCAGCGGTGTTGTTGTCGAGGTTTTAAATGCAGAATTCGAGACGATAGAAAACATCGATCTCGCCATCTCTCTTGGTGGCGAGGAATTGGATTACGGGTATCCGGAGAATCCAGTCGATGAGTGGTTCCCCGGGGAACTTGTTTCGGTTGGCGAACCGGCGATTTTTCATAATTTCCGGGTCACCAATCTTTTAACCTTTCCAGTTCAGGTCAATACGGCTCGTCGTGAAGCTCGAGTATACAGCCGTATTGACGTAGAGATACGCTTTGAAGGCGAAGATGGTCGGAACACCCTGGATCATTGGCCTACTCATATCAGTGAAGCGATGCTGCCATTTTATCGCATGTTGGCGGACTGGGATGAGAACGAGTTGGATGAGTACACCTTGTATCGTGGGAGGGTTCAGGTTATATGCACCAACACGTTAAGAAACGCAGCGGAATTTCAACCCTGGAAGGAGTGGAAGTTGCAGAAAGGGTGGGAGTTGGATTTCCTTACCCAGGATGATGCACAGGGATTCAATGCCACCAGCATCCGGAACGAATTGATCGCCCGTTGGGGTGAATCTGAAATCAAGTACGATTACGTCGTGGTGGTTGGCGATAACCAGGGTGCGTATATAGTGCCGCCAGGCGGAAGCCAGGGTGATCAACCATACTCCTGCGTGGTGGGGAACGATAATCTATCGGATGTCGGGATCGGTCGAATCTCCATTCAGACCGCAGCTCAACTGACGACTTATGTTAACAAAGTGTTAGCTTATGAACGGGATCCCAATTTGCAAAACACTTCCTGGTACCTGCGAGGTGTCGTAACCCTCACAAATAACACCGATAGTGTTGGAAAAATCTGCTTACTTCGGTATTTTCGTCATGGATTGTTGAACATTGGTTATACTCAGGTGGACACCTCATGGGTAGGGAATGGGGCAAATGCAGTCGCAGTCGCTAGGATAAACGCCGGAGTAAGTGTCTACTCGACTCGCGGCTACATTAATACCGGATTAGACCAAGGGACAATTAACGCTTTAACTAATGATTTCAAAACACCGGTTGTGTGTGATGTCACCTGCGGCACGGGAAACTGGACGACTGGTACGGGTATCAATGAAGCGTATATGCTCGCTGGAACCGCCAATACTCCGCGCGGTGCGATTGGGGCATTCGGAATGGCGACTTCTGCAACCGAACCGCTCTTCAACAATCCAATGTGCGCCGGTGTAGGTTGGACTCTCTTCGGATCCCGTCAACCCACCATGGGGGATATGAGTCTGGGTGCGCGGGTGAACCTGTGGAACAACTTCCACGGTCTCGGCGATGAAGGCAGAATGAACAGCTTCCTCGACTGGTTCAACCTGATGGGAGATCCTATCGCTTGGGTTTGGACCTGCATTCCCCAAGTGATGGAAGTAACCGCCAGCAACGCCATTCAGCTTGGTCAAAATAATTATGACGTGTTGGTGGAAGACAATGGTGAGCCTTTAGTCGGTGCTTGGGTTACTCTCTATAAGAGTGATGTGCATGAAACCATCATCGCACGCGGTGTTACCGATAATCAAGGTCGTTTCTCTTGTGATGCTCCTTTTCGCTATACCGGCACGGCGAAGCTCACTGTAACGAAACAGCATTATGCGCCTAATCGTCTGACGGTAAATGTAAATACTCCGGCTGCCCGCATCGGTTATACCGACATTGACTTTCAGGATAACGGTCAAAACGGCACTGTCGGAAACAACAATGGCATTCCGGAAGCCGGCGAAACCGTCGGATTGATCATTACGGCGAAAAACTTCGGCAATGCGGCGCAGAATGATATAACGGCGAGCATCACCAGCGATGATCCTTGGGCGACCGACATCGAGGGAACGATAAACTATGGAACGTTAGCGCCAAACGCCTCGAGCGACGGGGATGGCGTGATTCTCGTCGCCATTGCTCCACAAGCCCAGCATGACTGGTTGATGCACTTTGACATTGAATTCGAGACGGCTCTGGATACCTACACAGATTCATTTCCAATCAAGGTTCGGGCTCCACAGTTAGCCTTGGTTTCAATCAGCGGAGCTGGCAACTTCGCACCTGGCAACACTGCGAATATCACCATCCGTGTGCGCAATGTTGGAGGAAGCAACGCCTCAGCCTCGACAGCGGTTCTGGAGAGCATAGATCCCTTCCTCGGAGTTCCTCAGCCAAACTGTACTTTCACCGCGATCAACGTTGGGCAGGAGAGAACCAGCTCCACCCTCCAAGTTGCGGCTCATCCAATTACCATCCCGGGACACGTAGCGAGAGCGATTCTGATCACCACCACGGAGGATGATCAGGTCGATACCACCTGGATCAGTCTGATAATCGGTACGAAAGTCGCAACTGATCCATCCGGACCGGATCAATATGGGTATTACGCATTTGACAATACCGACACCGATTATGACCTCTGTCCGGTTTACGATTGGGTGGAGATCAATCCTGCTGCACCGGGGCATCATTATAACGGCACTCGTTTGAATATCAATGATGGCGGTGAAGATATGGATCAGGCGGCTACTGTGGTTCTTCCCCAAGGATTTCGGATTCAGTATTATGGAGAAGAATTTACTCGAATCACCGTTTGCTCTAATGGTTTTCTCGCCATGGGCAGTCAGGCAGACATGGTCAATGCCCGCAATTGGCAGATTCCATCCCCTGACGGTCCCAACTACATGATCGCTCCCTATTGGGATGAGTTGTTCATCACCAATCCTTCCGGTATTTATACCTACTATGATCAACCGAACGGGCGCTATATCGTGGAGTGGTTTCAGGCGAGAACTTATAACAACATGACCTCAAACACATTCGAAGTGATTTTCTATTCTCAGGAAGCCCACCCCACCTATACCGGCGACACTGAATTCCTCTTCCAATATCAGGACGCCAACCATTCCGCAGGTGGTCAGGCATTCAACCTTCCCTATTGGACAACGGGCATTGAAAATGGCACCCAGACGGATGGAATCATGATTGCCTACTATAGCCATTATTATCCTGGGGCAGCGAATATCGTCGATGGTAGAGCAATTCTCTTTTCGAACAACGTCGCGCTGATTACCGGAACGATCGATGGTGTGGTTAGCGATCTGGAAACTGGTGAGCCGATCGAGGGCGCGACTGTCTTTACTTCCGATTATGTCTTCAACGGCGTCACGAATGCTGATGGTTATTACCTCGTGGAAGAAGTGATTATCGGCGTGCATGATCTTGTTGTCGAAGCGGTCGGCTACAACAATGGACATGCTTTTGCCATTGAAGTCTTCGAAGATGAAACGACAACAGTCAATTTCAGCCTGACACATCCGGAATTCAACTGCGATACCCAGAACATCCACATGAACATTCCGACAGAAGATCAATTCACGAGCACGATAAATATCAGCAACAGTGGAAATGGCGAGCTGGAGTACTCGATCAAAGTATTGTTCGTTGATCCGAATGAAGATTTGTACGCTCCCCCTCCTGCACCTCAGGAATTGGACGATCCTTGGGATGAATACGATTCATTTATGCTGTCCGATACAGAGACACGCAACCGTGCAGTCACATTCATGGGCAACTCGTTCTGGGTCGCTGGCTCCTACAATGCCGATCCTATATATAACAGACTCTATCGCTACAGCCGAGATGGAATGCTGCTGGGCACGTACGATCAACCGGTACAGAATCACAGCTCGGCGGGATTCCTCGATTTGACCACCGACCATGAATATCTCTACGGTTACGATCGCGGTAGGATATACAAAATGGCATACACCGGACACAGCGTCGATTTGGTTCAATCCTGGGAAGGACCGGTGGAAATGCCGCTTGTCCGTTATCTCACTTACGATTTGGATAATGACCTGCTCTGGCTCGGGCATCCTGAAGATGACATCTACGGTATGGATCTTTCAGGAATGAATGCGCAGGTTGTGCATCAATATCCTCAGGAGATAAATGCCACAGGTATGGGATTCTATGGTGATGATCCGGAGGGATACACGATTCATTTCATCTGTCAGAATGAAAATGGAACCTATAGCATCAAAAAGATGGATCCTGATCAGGGGATTATCGTTGAGGTGATTACATTCGATGAACAAGGCTTGCCGGTGGGCGCCGATATCTCGAATATCTTCAATCCGTTGGTCTGGACTTTCATGGCAGTCATGGATGGCGGCGCGCATGATTATGTCCAGATTTGGGAGATCGATCTCAATACCCGTTGGGTCAGCATCGTCCCGCAGGAAGCGGTGATTGCCACTGATGCCAATCAAGATGTAGATATCACGGTATTTACGGTGGCGATGGAACCTGGCGAATACAACGCCTGGCTCCAAGTCAATCATAACGCGATTGAACAACAATACATCATCCCTTTGGAGATCCAGGTTCTCGGCGGGTATGCGCCTCACTTCCATCCGGTCGATCCGACTGGACGTCCTTATGCCATCATCGTCGATGAAGCTCTCTTCAATGGTGAGGACATGGTATATCCGGATGAGATCGCCGCGTACGATGGGGATATCTGCGTCGGCGCAGAAGTTGTTTCCGGTGATTGGCCCCTTCCGGTTATTACTTGGCAATCAGGGCAGGGACAACCGGGATTCACCACCGGCAATCCGATCACCATTCGTGTCTGGTCGGAGGAGAACCAGTTTGAAGCAGTTGCTAATGTGACCTATGCTCAAGGCAACGGCACCTTCGGCTTCGGTCCGATGAGCCGTATCACCATCACTGCCACAGATAACGTGATGCCGACGATGACTGTACCCTTGCAAGCGAATTATTTCGAGCTGGTTTCATCCTATATCGTTCCAGAAAACCTGAATGCCGCCTTCGTCTTCGGTAACATTGCCGATCTCGCGATTGTCTATCAGGATAATGGACGGATTTACATCCCTAATCTCATCAATACGATCGGTAATATCACCATTACCGAGGGATATCAGATATTCTGCCACTCCGCTTCGCAGTGGACTGTTCAGGGCGTGTATGTCGATCCGACTATCGACTACCATTTGCTCACGCAGCAATGGAATTGGCTCGGCTATCCCTTCGACCATCAAATTCCGGTGATTGTCGCCCTATCTCCGATTGCCGATCATATCGTGATCATTCAAAACGATGCCGGGCGTTTCTGGATTCCAGGATTGGTGAACACACTGGTCAACATGGTGCCCGGAACCGGATATTTCATCTTTGTGAATGCGGAAGTCACCTTCGAATACAATCCCGGCGGTCTGATGGCAGACAGGCAGGACTCTGAATTTCTGGTCATGCCGGAGGTGGATGATGCTCCGACACCGACCGGTTTACCCTATATTGTCCTGGTGTATCTCAGCGATCAATTGGCGGGGCAAAATCCGAGTACTGTTGAGATTTACGATGACGAACTCTTGGTCGGAAAATCGCTGGTGCTTGATGATAAGGAATTTACTCCGGTCGTCACTTGGGGCGGCTCCGAGGAGCAGAACCTACCGGGCTTTTCCAACGGTCATCCGATACAGGCCGTGATTCACAGCCAAGAGGGGAAGAAGATTCAAACTCATATACTCGGCGGAGCACCGAATTTCGGCGAAGGCGGCTATGCCTCCGTTACTGTCGCGGAAATGCTTCTACCTTCGGAATTTGTTGTGAACCACGGATACCCGAACCCATTCAATCCGACAGTAACCGTGCCATTTGCCTTGCCGGAAAACGGTTCTGTGACCTTCTCGGTCTACAATGTTCTCGGTCAGCAGATTTTCGAGATGACACGCGTTTTCGATGCCGGTTATCACAGCTTCCTTTTCGACGCCAATACGGTTGGACGTGAATTGGTCAGCGGTATTTACTTCCTCCAGGTTGAATACTCCGGACAAGTGAAGACACAGAAGTTGGCGCTGCTGAAGTAATTTAACAAGGATATGTAGGATTGATAGGATGGAAACTTGTGGTGTCAGTCGCGGACGGCTGACACCAAAGGATATGAAGGATTGATAGGATGGAAACTTGTGGTGTCAGTCGCGGACGGCTGACACCAAAGG